>NZ_RYYF01000009.1:0-78866 GCF_004378955.1 Campylobacter sp. US55 | reverse complement strand
GAAGCTAAGCACATCGTGGGTGATGATACTACGCCTTACTGGCAGGGGGAAAGTAGCTCATTGCGGACTTGTTAAATTCTGCTTAACTCGCTTATAAAATTAATAATCAGTTTTTTAGTTTGTAATTAAAAATTTATTTACATGTAAAATTGTATAAAATTTCGGAAGTGATGCATGGAAAAATTTATTGAAAGATTACTTGAAGAAGATATTAAATTTGAAAAAGATGTAAGCAATGGTTTGAGTGATATAAATATATTTGATGCTTTGAATATTGAAACAAAAGAAAATTATCATTCTAAATTTATAGCTTATTTAATTGATATAAACAAGGATCATTATCAAAAAAATTTTGCAAAGGTATTTTTAGAAAAACTTGGTAAAAGTTTAGGAAATACTAAATTTGAAAATTTAAACATAGAAGATATAAAAAGTGTAGAAACAGAAGCCTGCATAAAAGATAATAGAAGGATAGATATTTTAATAACATTAAGTGATAAAAGATATATCATAATAGAAAATAAAATTTATGCAAAAGATCAAAAAAATCAATTGAAAGATTATATTAATTTTGTAAGAAAAAATATCAAAAATATAGAAGATTGTTATAAAAACATATTGACTATATATTTGCATCAAGACGAGTTTGCTAGTCCTAGCGATTATAGTTTGGGAAATTTTACCATAAAGACAAATTTGATTAAAGATAAAAATGAAAATAATGTTAGCTATTATTTGAAGATGGATTACATATGGATTAAGGAATGGATTGATGAGTGTATAAAAACATATGAAGAAAAGTTAACCAAAGATCAAAAATTTATTCTTGATATACAAAACATTATTTTTACTCTAAATCAATACAAAAGTATTTTACAATGGTATATGACAGATGAGTATACTCAAAGAGATGATGTATTAGAATTTATTTTTCAAGACAATATAAAAATGCAAAATTTAAAAAATGCTATGATTTTATATAGATATAACAAAAATAAATCAGAGCTTAAAAATTTAAATGAAGAAAAATATAAGAAAGCTAAAGGTATTATCCAGCATAAATGGAGTAACATCTGCGAATATATAATAGAAGAATTTTTTGATAGTTTTAAACATAAGGAAATTAAAATAGGTGATATAACTTTTATCGGCAATAAAATAGAAGAAAATCGTGTTAATCATGGTGTGTTTATATTTTATCCTATAGATTATAAGAGTGAAAGCATATATCCATGTATATATATTTATTTTAGAAAAAATTACTATGATACTGTTGGTTTGACATTTGAAATTTCAAATGATAATGAAGAAGATATAGAAAATGAAAAATATAAAGAATGTTTAAAATTATTTAAAGATGTAAAAGAAGAAAATGTTAGAAAATATCAAAATCACTATTATTGTGATAAATTAATAAACAATGAAAAATTAGAAGGAGAATACGCTTTTATTTATTGGTTGATTGAAAATCAAAATTCTAAAAAAGATTTTATTCAAATTTTAAATGATTTTTTTATTAAAAAACCTATACAGCAAGCATATAAAGGTATTAATGATATATTAAATTCTTAAAAAAATTTTATATAAAAGTAAAATTTGATAAAATACAAAATATTTTTTATAAAGGTTAAAAATGCATTTCACTTTGCTAAATGAAAAAGATTTTTTCAACCCATACTACCGCAAAAAGCAAATCATGCAAAATGAATTTGATATATTTAACAAGGCTTTAATGCAATATCTAGAAAGACTTGAAAGTTCGCAAAGTGAAAATGAAGATTATCTTGTAGCTAATGCACTTAGTCCATTTTTAACCATGTTAAATTTCAAAACCCACATCAAAACCAAGCAAAAAGGCAAAAGTGAGATTGACTTATCCATCTCTAAAGATGAGTTTAGTAAAGACTTAGAAGTTCTTATTGAGGCTAAAAAGCCAAATTCAAAAGAATTTATCACTCATACAAAGGTAAATTCTAAAGCCTTACATGAGACTATTTTATATTATTTTAGAAATAGAGAGTATAGTTTTAGCTTAAAATTTATTATCATCACAGATTTTTATAAATTTTACATTTTTAAAATTAGTGAGTTTGAAGAGCTTTTTTATAAAAATCCAAGTTTTAAAAAACTTTTTGAAGAATTTTGTAATCCAAATTCACTTTTCAAAGGTAATACTGAAGAATTCTATAAAGAAGTAGCCAAACTCATAGAAAATTCCAAAGAAAACTTAAAAGGCTTTTTGATTGACTTGACGTTTTTAAAAGACAAACAAAAATCAAATTTTAAAAACCTAGCAAGTATTTATAAAACTTTTCATAGAGACTTTTTGCTAAGTGAGTTTAACCCCAACGATGCAAATTCACTCAACAACGCTTTTTACAAAGAGCTTTTATATATCTTAGGGCTTTGTGAGAGCAAACAAAACTCAAAACTCATCATCACAAAAAGCCAAGAGAGCGAAGAAGAGCAAGGCACTTTCTACACCGCTATAAATTCTAAGCTTAAAGAAGAAAATTTTGAAACCATCTTAAAGCTTTTGATCTTATGGCTTAATCGCATTTTGTTTTTAAAGCTTATAGAGTCAAATTTGGTGCGTTTTAATGATGATAAAAATTTGAAATTTTTAAATTTCAAAAAAATCCCTGATTTTGACAAGCTTAGCGAACTTTTCTTTGAAGTTTTAGCCAAAGAAAAAAGCACGAGAAAGAAAAGCGAATTTGCTTATCTGCCTTATTTAAATTCTTCTTTGTTTGAAAAACAAAGCATAGAAAACACACTTGAAATTTCAAGCTTAAGCAATGACTTAAAGCTTTTTTACTATAAAAACACCGTGCTAAAAGATGATAAATGCAAGGCTAAAAAAGGACAAGTGGGGCTTTTAGAATACTTGTTTGAATTTTTGGATAGTTTTGATTTTGGTAGCGATGATGAGCAAAGCGAAATTTTAAGCCAAAAAGAACTCATAAGTTCAAGTGTTTTAGGAAATGTGTTTGAAAAACTCAATGGCTACAAAGAAGGAAGCTTTTACACGCCAAGCTTTATCACTTCTTATATGTGTAAAGAAAGTATCACAAAAGTTGTGCTTGATAAATTCAACACTCAATTTGATCTTGATGCTAAAGATATAAGCGAGTTAAGAAGATCTTTAAGAAAAGAAGACAAAAAAGCACAAAAAGAGCTTTTAAATTCCATAAAAATTTGCGATCCTGCGGTGGGAAGCGGGCATTTTTTGGTTTCTGCTTTAAATTGTTTGCTTAGCATTTATGATGAGCTAAATCTTTTTGATGAAGAATTTTATCTAGAAGTGCAAAACGATGAAATTCTCATCACGGGTAGAAAAGGTGAGTTTATAGAGTATAAACGCCCAAGTACGCCTAAAGATAAAGCCCATCTTATCCAGCAAGAACTTTTTCACACTAAAAAAGACATCATAGAAAATAACCTTTTTGGAGTCGATATTAACCCAAACTCATGCGAGATCACGAAGCTAAGGCTTTGGATAGAGCTTTTAAAACATAGTTTTTATCAAAGCTTTGATGATGAGAATTATCACGATCTTAAAACCCTACCAAATATCGATATAAACATAAAATGCGGGAATTCTTTGGTATCTTACTTTGAAACAGGCAAAAGCCTAAACCACTATCCTAACATCAAAGAACGCATTAACAAATACAAACGCATAGTAAAAGACTATAAAGAGGGTTTTTACACTGATAAAAGCCACATCAACCAAGAGATAAAAAATCTCAAAATTTCTTTTAAAAATTTCTGTTTTGCAGATAAATTTAAAAAAGAAATGAAAAGCTTTAACGATAAATGTGAAAAATACTCTAAAAAATACGGAAATTTCTTAGCCGTAGATGATGAAAATTTGAAATTCTTTGTTAGTGCGAATTTGACTCTTTTTGACTTTGATGAAAAAGAAGCCACAAAAGAATTTGCAAATCTTAAAAAAGAATACGACAATATCTTCAACCTAGAAAGCAATCATCCTTTTGAATGGCGTTTTGAATTCCCTGAAATTTTGGACGATGATGGAAATTTCAAAGGCTTTGATCTCATCATCGGCAATCCGCCTTATATAAGACAAGAAGAGCTTAAAGAACTCAAGCCCCATTTAGCTAAAAATTATAAGGTTTATAAAGGCACGAGCGATATTTATACTTATTTTTATGAACTAGGATTTAATGTTTTAAAAGATAATGGGGTATTGAGCTATATCACTTCTAACAAATACACGCGTGCAGGATATGGGGAAGCTTTGCGTGAATTTTTGCTTAAAAATGTTAAGGTTTTAGAATACACTGATTTAAACGGCATAAAAGTTTTTGATAGTGCTACAGTGGATACTTCCATACTTTGTTTTGAAAAATCAAAAAGCAAAGATAATAAATTCAAATACCTTGCCCTAAGCAATGAAATTTTAAAAACTTGTGCTTATAATATCGGCTTATATAAGGACTTTGCAGAATTTTCGCAAAATTCTTTAAGCAAAGAAAGTTTCACTTTTAGCGATGAGAATACTAGTGCCTTAAAGGCTAAGATAGAACGCATAGGAACTCCGCTTAAAGAATGGCAAGGACTTAATATATATCGTGGAATTTTAACAGGCTATAATGAAGCCTTTATCATCACTACTGAAAAAAGAAATGAAATTTTAGCAAATTGCAAAGATGAAGCTGAAAAAGAACGCACCGCTAAACTCATACGCAAAATGCTACGCGGACGCGATATAAAAAGATATAGTTACGAGTGGGCGGGACTTTGGGTGATAAATACTCACAATGGCTATAAAAGCAAAAATGGAGAAAAAACAGAAGCGATAAATATAGAGCATTATCCTAGTTTAAAAAAGTATTTTGATGAATTTTATCCACAATTAGAAAAAAGAGCTGATAAAGGCTTGACTCCTTATAATCTTAGAAATTGTGCGTATATCGAAGAATTTGAAAAAGAAAAGATAGTGTATCCGTGTATAATGGCAAAAGAACCTTGTTTTTCTTATGAAACAAGTTTCGCATTTGCAATGGCACCTGCTAATATAATAACTTCAAATTCAGATATTTTAAAATACATACTTGCATTTTTAAATTCTGATTTTATATATTTAATGTTAAGAAAATTCTATATGGGTGGTGGAATAGAAGGAGAGTTAAAAACAAATAATCTAGAAAAACTTCCTATACCAAAAATAAATTCTAAAAATCAAAAATTAGCCGATGAGCTTATAAATTTAGTCGATGAAATTTTAAAAGCCAAAGAACAAGACAAAAACGCAAACACCCAAGAACTAGAAAATAAAATCAATTCTTTGGTTTATAAACTTTACAACCTAAACGAAGAAGAAATAAAAATCATAGAAGGCAAGTAATGGAATATAACGAGCAAATAATAGAAATCGCCAAAAAGTTAAATATAGAAAAAAATAAAATATTATATGTAAAATATTCTAATTTATTTGAAATTAGTGATTGTAAAATATCTATTGCTACTGACATTTTTCAAAAATATAATTTATTTTTTAATAATTGCAAAGTGCCAAATTTAATTTTAGAATTTCCTATACAATCTTTAAAATTTAAATCGTGTTGTTTTGAAGATGGTTTTACAATAAGAGATGATTTTAATGGATATGTTTCAATTGAAAATAGTATTTTTGAAAATTATTTTAGTATTCTTTGGGTTAAAAAAGAAATATATAAAATAAATATCAATAAGAATAATTTTAATGATGTAGGTATTTTTGAGAATAAAATTTTAAATTTTAAATTCGAAGAAAATACTATACAAAATATTAGTGTAAGTAATAATTTATTTAGCAAAGAAGCTTATTTTAATTATAATAGCTTTAGTAATGAGTGTATATTTTTTAAAAATTCATTTGAAAATTTATCTTTTTATGAAGCAAAATTTAATTCTTTTGTATTTTTTCAAAATACTATAAAAGGCAGTTTAAATGCTGTCAATGCAAATTTAAATTTTGATTTTGAAAATTTAGAAAATAAAATCAATGAACAATATAAAGAAATTAATAAAAATAAAAAAGAACAAGATAAAAAATCTTTAGATAAATTTGCTAATGATTTTAGGGATTCTTTTAGGACTTTTAAAAATGCTTTGATAAAAGATAACAATGCCTTAGACGCTTCAAATTTTCATAAATACGAGCTTTATTGTAAAGAGATAGAGCTAAAAGAAAGTTGGAATAAACTTAAAAAAGTAGATATCGATGAAGATATAGATCAAAATAATAAAAATTATTCTAAATTGATGGATTTTTTACTTTTAGGATTTTATAGAAAGCTTTGCGATCATCACACAGACTTTTTAAAGGTTTTTAATAATCTTATATTATTAATTGCTTTATATGCTTTGTTTGTTTTTGGTTTTACTTGGTTTCATGATGATAAACTAGAAGATACAAAAGCAATTTTAACTTTATTTAGATTTTTTGATAAGTTTAAGTTTTATTTTAATATCGGAGTTGATATTTTTATGGTTTTAGGGTTTATTTTAGTATTGTATAAGATAGATAAAAATTTTATCAAGTCTTTTTCGAATATTTTAAATTTTTTTAAATATTTGTCTCATATAAAAAAATGGTTACTAAAAATCTTTAAAAAAGAAATTTTTGTAAAACTTTTTTTAACATTAAAGATAATAGGATTAGATTTAGGGTTTTTGGTGGAAAGTTTAATTATTATATTCTTTATCCCTTGTGTTTTTTATGCGTTATTTTCATTATTTGGATTTTTTTTAAATTTAGGTAAAGACTTTGGATACTCGATATTTATCAATACTTTGTTTGTTAGTTTATATATTTGTTTAGTTTATACCAAATCTTTGTTTTTTGGTAGATATATAGTGCTTATCTTTTCATATATAGGATTTTTTACAATACTCATAAAACAACCTAGTATAATCCACCCTCTGATAGGAAAAATCGCAAATGAATCTGATAAATTTTTTAATTATCCAAGCTTAATAGTGCTAAACATACTATATACCATACTTTTAGCTTTAGTCCTTTTCTCACTCCAAAAAACCGCACGAAAAAATTCCATAGTGCCAAGCTAAGCCTTAAAGCTTAGCTTGAAATTTTATCATCAGTCTTTTAAGTAGTATTCTATAGTAGAAACCACTCTTATGGTTTTGATGTAAGGGGTGTTTTTATCTCTGTTGCTGATGCTAAATTGCCCTTGAGAAGCCTTTTTTATCTTGCCTAGATGGCTGTTTGAGTCTTGTGCGAATTTTATCGCTGCATTTCTGGCATTAAGCGTTGCTTCTTCTATCATTTGAGGTTTTATCTCATTTAACTTGGTGTAAAGGTATTCTATGTCATAATTATCGATTTTCGTTACTATGCCAAATTTTGCAAGACTTGAAATGTTTTCTAGTATGCTTTTTCCAAGCTTTACATTTTGAGTATAGATGAGTAAATTCGCAGTACCTATGTATCGGTATGTAGCTTGAGTATCGTTGCTATAAGGATCGCTTAAACGATCTATGATGTTTGGCGAGTTGTAGCTGATCTCATCTTCTTTTACGCCTTGTTCTTTTAAAAATTTGATGATATTTTCTTTATCTTGTTCTAGTTCTTCGTATAAATTTGTAAGATTATTGTTTGATCTTGTGAATTTTATAGGAAGTATCAAAGTATCCGCTTCGACTTCTTTTTGACTTAAACCCTTTACACTTACACTTCTTTCAAGTGTTTTAAAATCGCTTAAAGCCTTGTTAAATCCAAAAGCTAGAATCAAACTTGCCAAAACTATGGCTAAAGCCATAAAGATATTATTTGTTTTCATTTTTTATCCTTTATTTTGATTAGAAAATATATCATATTTGCAACCAATACGCAAGCACACATTACAAAAGCAAGGATTATTGGTGTATTTGCATTGATAGCTCCAACCACGAAGGAGATAAAGCCTGCAAAACCAAATTGCACCGTTCCAAGCACCGCAGAAGCAGTTCCGCTATGTTCTCTAAACCTTGCCATGGCTAAAGTCGTGGTATTGGGTGCGATGAAACCAAGCATAGCGATACTTGTAAAAATACTAAGTTCAAAAAGCAAGAAATTTGGATGAAAAAAGGCATTTACAAGTAAAATCACGGTCGATATAAACATTATCATCAAAGCTTTTGCCAAAATTTTTTCGCTTTCGTGTTTTAAAACCAATCTCGCATTGATATTTGCACAGATGACAAAACCTAAAGCATTTATCCCAAAAAGCAAAGCAAATTTTTGCTCACTTAAGCTAAAAAACTGCGTAAAAACAAAGCTTGATCCTGTGATATAAGCAAACATCGCCGCCAAAGCAAAAGAAGCACACAGTATATAAACCAAAAAGCGTTTATCGCTTAAAACAAATTTGTAGCTTTTCATCGCTTCATGATGGGAAAATTTTTTGTTTTTAAGATGAGGTGCGGATTCTTTTAAACCAAAAAGTATCATCAAAAAAAGCAAAATTCCCAAAGCAAACAAAGTCGCAAAAATACTATGCCATGAAAAATACTCTAGCAAAATTCCCCCAAAAGTTGGCGAAAGCATGGGGGCAAGAGAGCTAAAAACCATCATCAAAGCAAAAATTCCTGCAGCTTCTTTGATCTCAAACAAGTCATTGACAATAGCCCTTGCGATAACCACACCTGCACAACCCCCAAGTGCTTCAAAAAATCTTAAAGCGATAAAAGCATAAATATCATCGATAATCACACAAAACAAACTCGAAACGATGAAGAAAAATATCCCCACCAAAGCTGGAATTTTACGCCCAAAAATATCACTTAAAGGCCCATATATAAGCTGTCCTAAAGCAAAAGCGATAAAAAAACTTGCGATACTAAGTTGGGTTAAAAAAGAGTTGGTTTGAAAACTTTGCTCCACATGAGAAAGTGCAGGCAAATACATATCTGTAGAAAGTGGTGCTATGCTTGACATCAAAGCAAGGATAATGATAAGTTTAAATTTGGCAAAGCCGTGAATTTTGGTGTGTTTTTGCATTTGTAATCCTAATTATTCTAAAAGAATGATTTTAACAAGTCAATCTTAGAATAATCTTTGTTTTTCTATGTTAAATTTAGGGAAAAATTCTAAGGAAATTTTATGCAAAATTTAAACCAAAATGAACAAATCAAATGCCCAAGTTGTGGAAGTTTTATCGATATCAGCACTGCTTTATATGCTCAAATTTTAGATAAAGCTAAGCAAGAAATGCTAAAACAAAAAAAAGAATTTGATGATGAGGTAAATGCCAAAAGAGCTGAATACACCAAAGCTTTAAATGATTTAAAAACTCAAAAGATAGAACAAGAAAAACTCATAAGCGAGCAAGTAAGCCAAAAGCTTCTTTTAGAAAAGCAAAAATTTGAACAAGAACTTCTCATGCAAAAGCAAAATTTCCAAAAAGAATTTAGCGAGAAATTTAACAAAGAGCATGAAAATGAAATGAAAATCATGCAAGAAGAACTCGAGAAAAAAAGCAAAGAGCTTAGCGAGTTTTTAAGCATAAAGGCTGAAAATGAAAGGCTAAAAAGAGAGCAAAAAGAAAATGAAGAAAGATTGAAATTTCAAGCCAAAGAAGAGGCTTTTAAAGAATTTAAAGAACAAGAAAGCAAAAATTTGGAATTTGAAAGAGAAAAAATGCGTCTTGAATTTCAAAAAAGTACTCAAGAGCAAGATCTTAAATACAAAGAACTAGAAACGAATTTTAAAAGCGTAGCCCAAAAGCTAGAAGACGCACAACGCAGGATAGAACAAGGCTCACAGCAACTCCAAGGCGAAGCAGCTGAACTACTCATAGAAGAATACATACAAAGTGAGTATTTAAGTGATGAAGTAAAAGAAGTGCCAAAGGGCGTAAATGGAGCTGATTGTCTGCATATAGTAAAGGATAATTTTGGAAATATTTGCGGAAGTATTTTATATGAAAGCAAACGCACTAAAGAATTTAATAAAGAATGGCTTGATAAACTTAAACTAGACAGTATAGCCGCAAAAAGTGATATAGCGGTTTTGATCACAAAAACTATGCCAAAAGATAAAGAAAAAACGCATTTTAAAGAAGGAATTTTGATCTGTACTTTTAATGAATTCAAAGGTGTTTTAGCAGTGCTTAGAGAAAGCATTATAAACGCTTACAAACTCAAAAATGCCTTGCAAAACAAAGATGAAAAAAATCACATTTTATACGAATACTTAAATTCTAAGGAATTTAACACGCAAATCACTTTTATACTCAAAACTTACCAAAATATGAAAGAAGAGTTAGAAGCTGAAAAAAGGGCTTTACAAAATATATGGAAAAAAAGAGAAAGAGCTATAGAAAATCTAAGTTTTAATTCCACTGCCATAGTGAGTTCTTTAAACGCGATATTTAGCGACTTACAAGGTGGAAATTTGATAGGCGAAGAAGGGATTAAAAGTCTTGAAAATTTAGCAAAAGATGAGGATTAATTTTGGGCTAAGCCCAAAATTAATCATTCTCCTGGGAAGTGATTTGGATTTTTCCAAGGTCCGTATTTTACTTTTATGTATTCTTTAGGGTCTAAATTTTGTTGCGGTGAGGCAAAATACTCAGGTTTTAATGATGGGGATTTGCTATAAGCTGTATCAAGTCCTGCACGATTTTCTGTAGTGGTTATAGGCATTCTTACAAAACCTGTATTGACATAAGCTGCTATATCTAGTGCATCTTCATCGCTTAATATAGGATTATCTGCACTCGCACCAAAAGGCATGGCTGATTTTAAAAATCTTGCTAAAAATGGTATCATAGCCATGTGTCCACCATCAGGATAGATAAGTAAAGATGGATATAAATGTCCGCTACCTTGTTCGTAATTATCATTTTTTACCCCAAGTCCTCTTTCGCCATGACAAGCAACGCAATTTTCTTCAAAGAGTTTTTTTCCACGCACAGGGTCAGCTGGGCGATTTGGAAAATTCATCTTAGCAAAAAAATCTCCTTCAAGCTTTACGCCGTCTTTGATGCCATAAGCTTCTTTTAGCCACTTAAAATAAGCTAAAATTGCTTTCATTTCTTTAGAATCATTAGGAAATCTATGAGAGTCAGTTCCACCCATTCCGCGAATTCTATCTTCAACAGAGATGATTTTCATCGTTTCTATGTCAAGTCTTGGATAATTGTTTAGGACATTTAAAAATGGAATAACATATTTTTTTGTCCCTGGTAAACCATTGCCGTCATTGTCCATGTGACAGGAAATACAGTTTACTTCGTTGCTTGTCTTTTTTAGCTTGCTATAGGGTCCTAGAGTACTTTCTGTCTTGCTTAAAAGCTCTATGCCATAACGGATTAAATCCCCTTGCTTACCTTTTGGAACATCATTGATGCTTAAATTTTTATTTGGCCATTCTTGCACAGGTCTTTTGGAAAGTTCCTTAAAATACTCTACTCCTTCCTTGTCGCTTAATTCTTCTCCTACTTTGTAATCACTCACGCTTTTAGCACTAAGACTCAAACTAAGACATAAACCAAGCAATAAAATGTGTTTTTTCATGATTTTCCTCCTTTTTATTTGCAGTTCAAATTGATTTTAGTGTATTTTTTCTTAAATATTAAGCATAATAAGAATAATTTAAATAAAATTAAATTTTAAAGTGTTACTAAAAGTAATATATTTTTAAAGTATATAATTAATATTTATTAAAATTTTATAATATTAACTTTATGTTAATTATTTAAATAGTTTGTTTTTTATAGAGTTTAGATTTTCTTCTAAATTTTTGAAATTGTTTTCTAAATCTTTTTTTATATCTATAAAGAAAGGATTGCTTAAAGTAGCGATAAGATAATGATTTTCTTTAGAAAAGATATGATTTAAAGTGAAATTTTTATCTTTAAGTTTGATATAAATTTGGTCTTTGTTTTCAAAGCTAGGATTTTTGTTTGCACTTAAAATTTCGAGTAAAATTCCGCAAAAAAAGCGTTTGTTTTCGTCCAAAAACTGAATATCATAAATTTTAAAATCCTTAAATTCAAAGCAGTTTTGACTTTTAAATTCTTTCAAATCCTTTGTAAGCCCTAGTTTTAAAAAGTCTTTTTGGCTTAAACTTTGCTTTTTAAATTTCGCCCCAAAACGACGCAAAAACAAATTTAAAGCATCAATTTGTAATTCTTTTTGTGCGAGTTTTAGTTTTTTGGCTGTAAAACGAAAGAAAAAAACACCTACAAAAACAGCTAAAATCACTGCGATTAAGGCATCTCTTATAAAAACAAAGGCTAAAAAACCTACAAGTAGGGCTTCGATAATGCTTAGGAATTTTAAGATTCCTAAGCGTTTAAGTATATAAAGTCTATTATTTTCTAAGCTTTTTAAATCCATTAAGATTTTGCTTTTTCCATTCTTTTTCTTTGAGTTGGATCAAGATAGCGTTTGCGAACACGCACATTTATAGGCGTAACTTCTACAAGTTCATCTTCTTCTATCCACTCTAAAGCTCTTTCAAGGCTTAATTTTCTAGGTGGCACAAGCTTGATTGCATCATCGCTTCCACTCGCTCTTACATTGGTAAGATTCTTTCCTTTGATAGGATTAACATCTAAATCATTTGGACGAGAGTGCTCACCTATAATCATACCAGTATAAACTTTAGTTTGAGGCTCTATGAAAAGCACTCCACGCTCTTGAAGGTTAAACAAGGAATACCCTAAAGCCACGCCATTTTCCATAGAAATTAAAGCTCCATTATTACGCTTTTCAACCGCACCGCTAAAAGGACGGAATTCTAAAAAGCTATGATTCATCACACCTTCGCCTTTAGTATCGGTTAAAAATTGGCTTCTAAAACCTATAAGTCCGCGTGCTGGAATTTCAAACTCAAGTCTTGTTTGTCCATCGCCTGTTGGTGCCATAGTTTTCATTTCAGCTTTTCTTTTGCCAAGTTTTTCTATTACCGCACCGCTAAATTCCTCAGGCACATCGATAACTAAATGTTCAAAAGGTTCTGTTTTAACCCCATCTTCAACCTTTACGATAACTTCAGGTCTTCCCATGCAAAACTCAAAACCTTCACGACGCATATTTTCAGCTAAAATAGTGATTTGAAGTTCACCCCTACCGCTTACTTTAAATTTGCCTTCGCCTGTGCTTTCGTATTTCATAGCGATATTAGTTTTCATTTCAGCTTCTAAGCGTTCAGCGATTTTATTTGAAGTTACATGTTTTCCTTCAGTTCCTGCTAATGGGCCATCATTTACAGAAAATACTATACTTAAAGTCGGCTCTTCAATGTGTAAAGGATCAAGTGGCATAGGATTGTTTGGATCTACAACGCTATCACCTACATCTAAAGCTTCAAAACCTGCTATAGCTACGATATCTCCACTTCCTGCTTCTTCAATATCCATTTTTTCTAAGCCCATAAAGCCAATGAGTTTTGAAATTCTACCATTTACTTTGGTGCCATCAGCTTTTGCAAGCATTACGCTTTGGTTTTTCTTCACAACCCCATTGAAAATTCTAGCAATGCCTATTTTACCTACGAAATTATCATATCCTAAAGTGAAAACTTGAAGTTGTAAAGGATTATCATTTGTGCCACTTGGTGCTGGAACGCGTTCAAGTATGGTTTTAAAAAGTGGCTCCATATTATCACTTTCATCGTTTAGATCAAGCTTAGCATAACCATTTTTTGCTGCAGCATAAACTATGGCAAAGTCAAGTTGCTCATCGTTTGCATCTAGGGCTACAAAAAGATCAAAAATTTCATTGATCACTCTTTCAGGATCAGCAGCTGGTTTGTCGATTTTGTTGATTACAACTATAGGTTTAAGCCCTAAAGATAAAGCTTTTTTAACCACGAATTTAGTTTGTGGCATAACGCCTTCTTGAGCATCTACTAAAAGCAAAACTCCATCAATCATTTTTAAAACGCGTTCTACTTCTCCGCCAAAATCAGCATGCCCTGGAGTATCTATGATGTTGATTTTTGTACCTTTGTAATTGATTGCTGTATTTTTTGAAAGTATGGTAATGCCGCGTTCTTTTTCTATATCGTTGCTATCCATAACGCGTTCTGAAATTTGTTCTCTTTCGCTAAAGGTGCCTGATTGTTTTAACAATTCATCTACCATAGTGGTTTTACCATGGTCAACGTGAGCTATAACTGCTATATTTCTAATATTTTCCAAATTTTCTTCTCCAAAGCTAAATTTTTAAAAGCTTAGATTATACAAAAATTTAACTTAAACTACAAAGTATCAAAACTTGGAACACTTCTTGCTTCAAAAACTTATGAAATTAAAATTTTAAAAAGGAAGTTAAAATGTCAAAACCATTAAATGAAGAGATTTTTGTTGAATTTAAAAGTGATTTAGCTGAGAGAAAAAATGAAGTTTTGCTTCAAGTTTTAGAACTTTTAGAAACTTTTAGATCAGATAAAAACGAAAAAATGGCAAGAATTTCAAGTGAGCTTACAGAAATTTTAGAAAATGAAGAAAATTTAGAAAAAATTTTAAATGCTAAAAATTTAGAAGAGCTTTTAAATATCTTAACTGCTTTAAATGAAGACAAGATGATTAAAGTATATGAAGATTCTTATTTGAAAGAAAAATTTCCTAATGTAATGGTAGATAAATTTTTAAAATAATTTTTTGAAGGAAAAGTGATGTCAAATTTAGCTCCGCAAAATGATGTTTTAAATCTTACGCCGAGTAAAACTTCTACTACTAGCAGTTCTTTTAGTAAAACTAGTAAAAATAAAGAACATGAAAGTAGTGATAGTAAAAATTCAACTCAAGATGATACAGAGAGTTTTTTAAATTCTTTGCTCAATTCTATCGATGAAACTAATGAATTTTTACCTGATCATATGAAGATCAGTCAAAAAGAAGTTGTTAATGAAGCGATGAACAGACTTCAAAAAGGAGCTTTTGATGAGAGTGATAAGATAAGCATTTTCGAATCTGCTTCTTTTATGCAAATTCTTTCTTTATTGGATAAGCTAAAAACAGATACAGCAGATGTTAAACTGGCAAATCTTTCTACTCAACTTTCAAGTCTTATTAAAACAGAGGCTAATTTTAATGCTTTAAAAGGCGCATCAAATCTTAGTGAGCTTTTGGACATAGCTAAAGATTTGGGTTTAAATGTAAAAAATATTAAAGTAGATCGTCTTCTTGATCTTAAAGCAACTTTTCCAAATTTAGATAAGGCTGATTTTTTTAAGGGTGCTGTGGATAATGTTTTTAAAGAAATCATCAATAATAAAATTTCCAATGTGAGTAAAAATTTAAATCACAATTTACAAAATACAACTCATACTACAAGCACTCATTCTACGCAAAAAATAAATTCTAAAGATAGCGGTTCTTTGCTTTCTCAAACTTTAAAAAATTTAGACTCCATACTTTCATCCAAAGAAAGCAAACACGAAAAAAATGATAAAGTTAAATCAAAAATAGAAGAAGATGTCACAGATGCTAAAAATACTTTAAAAAATATCAAAAATGATGAGTTTACAAAAAATTTAACAGAAGAGTTAAATATAAAAGATAAAAAAAACCAAGATAATTTAAATAAAGATAACAATCTTAAAGATTTGATTAAAGATAGTACAAAACAAGATAAAAATTTAAACAAAGAGTTAAAAGACAATGCAAGCACTCAGGAGCTTACAAATCTTAAAGATTTTAATAAAGAAAACAAAGATTTTAATAAAGAGTTAAATAAAAATCAAGAAAAAAACAATTTAAATCAAGAGAATATACAAGATCAGAATAAAAATTTAAAGAACAATAATCAAAATTTAAATCTTGATAAAAATTTAAATAAAGAAATTGTCAAAGATGCTCAGAATTTAGTTTCAAATTTAACACAAAAAGATTTTAGTTTAAATAAGGAGCCTAAAAACAACAACAAAGAAAATAAAGATATAAAACAGAATTTCTTTGATCAAAAATTAAATTTTGAAAATTTAAATAAAACTCAAGTAGTTCAAAACAAAGAGAATAATGCAAATTTTAATAACAATACCAATAAAGAAACTTTTACTCAAGAGCAAACAAAAACGCACAGTGAAAATGTAGATAAAAATAGTTTAGATGAGTTAAATTCTTTAGTCAAAGACTTAAATAAAGTAACACAAAACAATGCTCGCAATATCACTCCTAAAGAGACTTTGCAACATTTTTCACAAGATTTAAAAGAGGCTGTGGATCAATATAAAGCGCCTATTACTAAACTTAGCATCACTTTAAATCCTAATAATCTTGGAGAAGTGGAGGTAACTTTGATACAAAGAGGCAATAACCTTCATATCAATTTCAACTCCAATACCAATGCAATGAATTTATTTATTCAAAATCAAGCCGAGTTTAAAAATTCTCTTGTAAATATGGGATTTACTGGACTTGAAATGAATTTTAGCGATCAAGGTAAAAGAGAGCAAAATCAAAATCAAGGAAAAAATCGTAGTGGATATGGTTTTAAAGATGCTTTAGATGGAAAAAATGAAAGTGAAAAAGTCAATCTAGAGCTTGTTTTAGCGAAGTATTTCTAAGTTGGAACACTTATTGCTTAAATAATAAAAAACTAAATAAAAAGGAGTTTATAATGATATCATCATCGGATTGGAATTTAAATACTGCCGCTACAACTTCAGGTACTACTTCTTCAGGAAGTACTAGTGGAACAACTGGAACAGATTCAAGCAGTAGCTCAGGAATAGTGAGCAATCCAAATGCTACCTTAGATAAAGATGCATTTTTAAAACTTCTTTTGATTGAGCTTCAACATCAAGATCCAACCGATCCTATGGATAGTGATAAAATGCTTACACAAACCTCACAGCTTAGTGCACTTGAAATGCAGCAAAATACCAATACAACTATGCAAAAAATGGTTGAAACTATGGAAAAACTTTCCAATTCTTTTAGCACGAGCATGAGTACTGCAGCAGTGGGAGCTATAGGAAAAATGGCTACGGTAAATGAAAACAAAGTCAAATTAACAGGCGCAGATGAGGTTATTGCACTAAAAATGTATTTGCCTGAAGATTCGGATGATAAAGGAATCACCTTAGAGGTTTATGATAAAAATAATAAGTTGGTATTTAGTGAAAAAAGTAATGAGGGAAAAGAAGTATCAAAAGGTTTATTTACATTAGAGTGGCCTGGTAGAAATAATGATGGTGTTTATGCTGGGGATGGAGAGTATAGTGTTAAAGTGGTTTATAATAATAAAAACGGGGAAAAGATCACTGCAAATTATGGAACTTATCCTATAGAGGGTATTAAATTTGTTGATGGGGTTGCTTATGCAAAAATGGGTGGTCAATATGTAAGTTTTGATGATATTGGTGAAATTAGTGATTATAAACTTGGTTCATCTTCAACTTCCGTTGGAGATAGTTCAGGTGGAGACTCAAGTGATGGAGATTCTTCTAATTCTGGATCCACAGAAGAAGGCGACAAAGAGGAAAAGGCATAAGCCATGATGAATTCATTTTATAATGGAATTTCTGGAGTTAAAACAAATAGTTTTGGTATTGATATTTATGCAAATAATATAGCTAATGTTAATACTACAGGTTTTAAGTATTCTGATGCTCAATTTAAAGATATTTTTTATAGCACCATAACTACTCAATCAACTAATCCTGCTCAAGGTGGATATGGCTCAGGATCAGCTTCTTCTAATGTGGTTTTTGAACAAGGTTCTCTTGTGGCAAGCGATAGCGAATTTGATGTGGCTTTACAAGGAAAAGGATTTTTTGGGGTTTTGGGGGCGGATGGTAATGCTTACTATACTAGAAATGGATCGTTTAAAAGAGATGCAAATGGATATTTGGTAGATTCTTATGGAAATTTTGTTTTAGGAACAATGAACCCTGCTTTTACCGGTATCAACTATAGCGATAGGGTTGCGGGGCTTATGGGGGATTATCTTAACACAGGAACTCCGGTAAATAATGGTTTTACCGTAAATTCAAATAATTCTTTCAGTATAGGCACAACTGCTTCTCAAGGGGCTATTAAAGTACCTGTGAATATGTATTTACCTCCTCAAGTAACTCAAAATGTAAAATGGAGTGGAAGTTTAAATACTAACACAACAACAGAAGTGGTCAAAGTGGATCTTGATCCTGGTAAATTTAACATTACAAAAACCGAAGATGGAAAATATGTAGTTAGCGGTAGTGTTAGCAAAGAAGATGTGTTTAGTGCTAAAGTGGGTGATAGGATCATTTTAAATTTCACTGACGATAATGGCGTAAAAAAAAGCTTTGAAGCAACTTTAGATGAAAATCTTAATTTTAAAAGCAATGAGCTTGATTTAAAGGGTTTGGATGAAAATAGCATCAAGCTTGATACAGCTCAAATTTCAACAGAACAACAAAAAGCCAATAAAGATATTTTAGAATCCCCTATTTATAATGCAGATGGAAGTAAAAGTACTTTAAGGGTTACGCTTGAAAGGGTTTTGCCGCAAGAAGGCGATAATATACAATATAAAGCCATTGCCCAAATTTATGATTCTAATGGCAATGCTGTAGGCAATCCAACTGAAGGAAATATGGTTTTTGATAAAAATGGTGCTTTGCTTCAAAATAATATTACAAGCATTGCAAACCCAAATGGCGGAACAATTAATATTGATTTAGGCTCTCCTTATGATGCTAATAAACCTGGTTCGGGTTATAGTGGGATTTATATTAAAGAAGGCGTTGAAAAAAATGTAGTTACACAGCAAGATGGTGTAGCCGAAGGATTTTTTAAACAATATGATATATCTGATGATGGAAGTATTGTAGCGCAATTTAGCAATGGTAAAAATGCTATAGTTGGAAAGCTTGCTTTATATAATTTTATCAATGAGCAAGGATTGGCTGCTATGGGCGATAATATCTTTGCTGCAACAGCTAATAGTGGTGATGCAAGTTTTATTATGAAAAATGGACAGATTGTTAATACAGCTAAATTTAAAGGTGGTTTTTTAGAGCAATCTAATGTTGATTTAAGTGTAGAGCTTTCAAATCTTATAGTAACTCAAAAAGCCTTTGATGCAAGCTCAAAAAGCATTACCACAAGCGATCAAATGATACAAAAGGCTATTAATATGAAAAGATAATTTTTAGGAATTATCTTTTTCTAGTTTTTCAAAAATAATTTTAATTTCTTCTATATCGCTTTCGCTATAATCATGACTTGATTTAATATAGCTTGCTTGTTGCCCTTTTTCAAGGTATAAAACTTTTTCATAATCTTTTAAATTTATTTGATGCTTTAGTTCAAGCTCAGTGTTTGTTTTAGGATAAAATTTTAAAAAATTATCCTCTCCAATATTTTCGGCTTTTATGTATATTTTTACATTATAAACCATTTCATCTAAAAAATTTAGCTTTGCGTCAATATGATATTTTAATTTTATAAGTTTTTTATACAAGACGCTAAGATGATTATATTTTTTTATGATATCACGATAAAGATTTGAAAATTTCATATCTATAGCATTAAGTTTTTCAGTTTTTTGAAGTTTGATAATCTTGATTTGATTTTTGATTAGATAATCATAGTAATTTTGCATTTGACTTATGATATTATCAAGTTTACTCTTTGTTTTAAGGCTTAAATTTGTAAGATTTTCAGTTTCTGAGTTTGATTTATTGTTAATAAAATCTAGTGGAGAAATTACAATATTATTTTTAAATTTTATATTATTTGTTATGATTAGATTTTTTTTGGGATATAAGATATTATCTGCTAATAAATTGCAAATATAAATATTTTCTGCTTCTATTTTTCCACCCATGCAGTTTTCAACAAATACATTTTTGGCTATAACTATCCCGTTTTCTAAATTTTTTATATACACAGTATCAGCTTGCAAAGTTCCTTTGTGTGTTGTAATAAAAATATCTTGTGCAAAAATTTCGCTTTTTGCATGAGTTAGGCCTTTGATGCTGATATTTCTTCCATAAAGTTTTGTCGCTCCAATGCTTCCGTTTACTTTTATGTCTGAAGCTTGAACATTTACAATGCCTGATTTAACAGCATCATCATTTATATCAAAATTAGCGATTTCTAAGTTTATATTTTCATCAGTATTTGTTTTGATTGAACCGGTTGTTTTAAGTCCTACTTGTGATAATTTTAAATTATTTGTAACACTATATCCTGATCGGTCTTTATTTAAAAATCCATAATTTGCACTAAAATATTTAATTCTATCTTCTAGTTCTTCTGTATAAATGCTTTCATCTTTTATGATAAAAGGATTATCAAAAAAAGCTATTGGGTTTAAATGAAGGATTTCTCCTCTTAAATTTCTACCTTCTTTTCCAAGAATTCTATAAATGTATTCAAAAAGTAGCTCATTTTTTTCAATAGGTTTACAGTAGCTTCCTTCATCATAGCTAATATTTTCGTCAAAACATTCTTCGTTAACATCTCTATGATAAATAATTTCATCGCTTTTATGTTCAATCTTATCTACACCTTTGGCAATTTCAAGCTCTATTTCTTTAATAGATGGATTTTTTTGTATTGATAAGATAAAATCATCAATCTTGTCAAATAAATTTTTATCAAGTCTTAAGATTAAAAATTTTTGCTTGATCATTACTTTATAAATATTTTGTAAAATGTCAAATTTTAAATTTGGATAGTATTTAAAATTATCCAAAAAATTAATATTGACCTTAAGATAAGTTAAACTAGGATTAGATTTAAGCTTAACCACGAAACAGTTTTTTTGTGTTTTTGGATAAATTTCTATAAGAAATTTTTGCACCATGGTATTGTAATTTTTTACAAAAAAATCATCCGCATAAAATAAGTCAAAATCCTTTCTTTCATAAGTTTTTGTTTTTGCTGGTTTTATATTAGAACACAGAAGTTTAAAATCTATAATTCTAAAATCAAGAATTTGATCTGTGCTGGCTTGTTCATATTTTAAACTTTCAAAAGGATTGAAAGTTTCTAAAGTTTTTATTTCATAGCTCATCATTACACTCCTATGTTTTCGAGGATATGATTTAACATTTCATAATTTTGATTTAAATCAATATGATCTAAATGCACTAAAATTTGTCCACATTTTTCACATTTTAAAGTATTTTCTTTGCTAACAAGTTCTTCGTGTATGGTTTGTGGAACTGCATGAGTACGCAAATAACAGTTGCAAATATAATCATAGGTTTTTTCAGTCTTTAAATCTTGCCTAATTGATTTTAATTTTATGTATTGCTCTAGATTATAATGAATCTCTTGAAGATGTAGAGCTTTTTTTGTGAAGTTAGCTATCCATAAATCTTCAATAGCAAAATGATCTAAAATCCAATCTTTGGTTAATATGGAAAGTTCTTGAGACATTTTTACAATATTATCTGAATGCTCTAAAAGTTCTTTAGTCTTTTTTAATAATATTTGATGAGATTTTCTATGTTCTTCAATCAAAGGAAAATCAATGCTTTCCATAAATTTTTCTTCATCTTTGAAATGAATTTTTACATATTGGAATAACTTTGTAAGAATTTGTTTTAAATCATTTTTGTGTTGCACATCATTATCTTGAATTTTTAAAGCTAAATCGTTTGCAATTTCAGCAATTTCAAAAATTAGTTCGTGTTGTTTATCTAATTGTATGTTTTTAATGCTAAAATCTTTACTCCATTTGATTTCCATGATTTTTCCTTAAAAATTTATATAATATATCTATATAATCGTATTTCCTTGAAAAAAACAATAATTTTGCAAATTAAATTTAAAAATTTATATAAAATATAGCCAATTTGTTACATATTTATACATTTTTATATTTAGTTTTTATAGCTCAACACTTTTTAAGTATATTATGATATAATTTCTTTGCCTTTTCTTAGACCTGTGCAATGCTATTTTTAAGCACCGCTTCAGGGTGGGAACACAGCAGAGCACTTGATTTTAGTGTGTGCCGCAGTTATCTGGGGAAGGGTTTTATTCATTTAAAATTCCCTATTTATTTTTCAATTAGACTAGCTTCTTTATAACATAAAAAATTATGTATGTTTGTAACAATAAATTAAAAATTTATTTAAAAATTATAATTTTAAGATTTATTAAAATATTAGTTAATTAGAATTTAAGCATTGTAAATTACATTACCAATATCAAAGGATAAACAATGGATAGAAAGAAAATTCCCTTGTTGGTGCTGCGTATTTTAATTGCAGCTGTGTTTTGGCTTATACCTACTCTTGTTAGTTTGCAAGATAATTCTTGGCATTTTCTTGGGCTTTTTATTGCTGTGATTATGGCAGTGATTTTACAAGTAATGCCTTTGGGGGCTGTTTGTATGATAGCTATTGCCATAATAGCTCTTAGCGGCATTACCACTACCCAAAGTTCTGTGCGTGCTACGCATATAAAAACTCTTGAGGGAATTGTTTTAAGAGATAATTCTAATATCTATAAAACAACTATGGATGAGGCAGTTGAAGCCGCTACTTTGCAGGCTTTAATCAATGCTAATATAAGTAGAAATTTAAAAGCAAAAGTTGATGAAATTTTAAAATCAAGCACAGATGTAAATTATCAAATTGAAAATCTAAGTAAAAATTTACACCAAAGCTACTTCAAAAACTTCTACGCAACAACTTATTGATGAGACTAAAATTTTAGCTTTAAATACTTTAGCACTTGATTTTTTATCTCAAAAGAGTATAGATGAAAAGGTAAATACTGCTATATCAAATTTAAAATCTAAAACGGGTATAAAAGACGCTTTAAGTGGTTTTTCAAATTCTCTTATTTGGCTTATAGTTATTTCTATTATCGTGGCTCGTGGAGTTATTAAAACAGGACTTGGAGAGCGTTTAGCTTATCATTTTATCAGTATTTTTGGTAAAAAAACCTTAGGTATTGCTTATTCTATAGCTTTTTGTGAAACCATTTTAGCTCCAGTTACTCCTTCAAATACTGCAAGAGCAGGGGCTATCATAAATCCTATAGTTCAAGCTATTGCAAGAAGTTTTAAATCCACTCCTGAAGATGGAACACAAAATAAAATAGGCACTTATCTTTCTTTGGTAAATTATCAAGCTAATCCTATTTCATCAGCTATGTTTATTACAGCTACAGCTCCAAATCCTTTGGTGGTTGATCTTATAGTACAAGCTACAAATTTAGAAGTGCATTTAACTTGGGGGCAATGGGCTTTAGGGATGTTTTTACCTGGTATAGCTGCTATGCTTTTGATGCCTTTGGTGCTTTATTTTCTCTCTCCGCCAGAAATTAAATCCACGCCTAATGCTTCCACTTTTGCTAAAGACAAATTAAAAGAGCTTGGAAAAATGAAAAATAGTGAAAAAATCATGCTCAGTGTTTTTGTCTTGCTTTTGCTTTTATGGGCTGGGACTTTTGGTTTGCTTTTTGGAATTTCTCTTGATGCGACTAGCGTGGCTTTGCTTGGGTTGTCTTTGGTGTTGATTAGTGGAGTTTTAACTTTTGGGGAAGTTTTGGCTGAAAAAGCTGCTTGGAATACTTTAGTATGGTTTTCAGCTCTTGTAATGATGGCAACTTTACTTGGCAAACTTGGTGTTACACAGTTTTTAGCTGAAGCTTTAGGTGAATTTGCTTCTGCTATGGGACTTGGGGAAATTTCTATTATGATATTTTTAAGCCTTGCTTTTTTATATACACACTATTTCTTTGCTTCTACTACAGCTCATATATCAGCAATGTTTTTTGTTTTTTATAGTGCAGGGCTTGCTTTAGGAGCACCACCACTTCTTTATGCTTTTATTATGATAGCTTCAGGTAATGTTATGATGGCATTAACTCACTATGCAACAGGAACAGCTCCTGTTATTTTTGGAACAGGCTATGTAACTCTTAAAAAATGGTGGAGTATAGGTTTTGTGATTTCCATAGTTGATATAGTAGTGATGATAGCTATTGGGCTTTTTTGGTGGAAAATTTTAGGATTTTATTAATAATTTCTAGGAAGTAATTCCTAGAAATTATTCTATAAAACCGCTTGCTATGACTTTATCAATATCATAAAAGACTGCCATTTGTCCGCTAGCAAGTCCATAAACAGGATCTTTTAGAGTGATTTTTGCGCTTTTATCTTCATAAATTTCTACCTTACAAGGTGTAGATTTTGAACGATAGCGGATTTTTACTTCGCAATCAAGCTCTTTAGCATCTATAAAAAGATTGATATTTTTTAGCTTAAATTCACTGATTTTAAGTTCTTCTTTGGTTCCTACGATGATTTGATTTTGCTTAGGATTGATTTTTAAAACAAAATGTGGTTCATGTGCCCCACGCACTTCAAAACCCCTTCTTTTGCCTATGGTATAGTGCATATAGCCCTCATGTTTGCCCACCACTTTTCCGCTACTATCTAATACTTCTCCAGGAATTTTTGTATCCATAAACTGATCTAAAACTTGCACATAAGTATCTTCAACAAAGCAAATTTCAGAACTTTCCTTTTGAGTGGCAAAAGATTTTAAAACCTCTATAGTGGAAGCAAATTTTTTCACATCTTCTTTTTTCATTTCGCCTAGTGGAAAAATAAGATATTTTAAAGCTTCTTTATCTGCACTAGCCAAAAAATAGCTTTGATCCTTGCTTTCATCTACTGCGGTTTTTATTAAGTTGTTTTCAAGTCTTGCATAATGCCCTGTGGCAAGTTTTTCACAACCTAAACTTTTAGCAAATTCCAAAAGTTTTCCAAGTTTGATAAAGCGGTTGCATAAAGCGCAAGGATTTGGTGTTTTACCCTCTTTATAAGTATCCACAAAAGGCATATAAACTTTGTTTTTAAAATCTTCTTGTAAGTCTAAAATATGATAAGGAATTTGTAAAAAATTTGCAACTTTTTCTACTTTTTTGATATTTTCTTCGTGGTAATTTGGTTTGCCATGAAGCTTCATATAACAACCTATAACTTCATGACCTAAATTTTTAAGTTTATAAGCAGTGACTGTACTATCAACTCCACCGCTCATAGCGACTAGAATTTTCATTAAATTTCCTTTAAAGTATTAATTATAAAATCCAAGTCGTCAGTGATCTTATACTTTAACTCATCTCCTTTAGAAATCACTTCAAGTTTGAGTAAAGAATTTCTGACGAACTCATCAAAACCTCGCCAAAATTCACTCCCAAACAAAATAATAGGAACATCTTTTTTAAATTCTAATTGTTTTAATGTAAGAATTTCACACAATTCATCAAGTGTTCCAAAGCCGCCTGGGAAGATCACAAAAGCTAGACTCTTTTCAATAAGAGCCATTTTGCGTATGGCTAAGCTCTCAAAAGTAATATTATATTCTACAAAATCATTAAGTTTTTGCTCGTGAGGTAAAAATATATTAAACCCTACAGAACTTATTGAATTTGTATTATTTTTTTGTGAAAAAGCGCCTTCGTTGGCTGCGCGCATAATGCCTCCACCACCACCACTTATCACACAAAAACCATTTTGAGCACATTTTTGTGCCAAAATTTTAGCCTGCTGATAATAAAAATTATCTTCTTTAAGTCTTGCTGAACCAAAAAAAGTAACAGCCTTTTCTAGCTCGGGTATATTTTCAAATTTTTCAACATCTTTTATGATTTTTGTATCCATCAAATACCTTTTTGGCAAAACTATAAAAAATGATTATAGCTAATTTTTTTAAATTTATAGAGTAATTTTATCTTAATTGCTCTAATCTTTCTTTTTTAGATCCGATTTCTGTAATTTGAACGCCAAAATTACCATCGACAATTACTACTTCGCCATAAGCAATTCTTTTATCTCCGATTAAAATTTCAAGCGGATCGTTTGCAAGTTGATTAAGCTCCACAACTGAACCTATATCCATAGTTAAAACATCTTTTAAAAGCATTTTTTTATTGCCTATACGCACACGCACAGGCAAACGAACATCCATGATAAGATTGATATTTTTAAGTTCTTCGCTAAGCATTATTGCTTTTTCTTCAGCGTTGTGATTAGAATCAGTGCTTGTATTTCCTGTTTCAGCAGGTTTTCCGCTTAGGATGTTGTGAAGTGTTTGATCCATGGCTAAAGAAACTTGTTCTTCTAAATCACCTATTTTTACATCATATAAAAATAATTTTTTAAAATCTTTAAAATCTACGCTTTCAGGCACAAATTCACAAGATTCTATACTAAAATCCATTTTTGGAATGTCTTTTTGAGCTCCTAAAGTTGTAGAAAACGCTGAAACGATATTTTGGATGGCTTCTTTAGCTGCATCCATTTCATCAGGACCTAGTTTATCGTTTTTGGTGATCTCTTCTTCGCCCATCATCCATTCACCAATAGCACTCATTAAAACAGCACCGGCTAAAATTCCTATTTTTCCACCATTTGCTATATCAAATATAGCATACACTAAAGGTGCTTTTAAAGTATCACTTGCATTGACATCAAATTCTTTATATTCGCTAAATTCAGCACTTTTTCCTGTTAAACCTTCAATGGTGCTGATGCATTCATTTGTAAACATTTTTAAAAAATCATTGATCATATTTCTTCATCCTCCTCTTCAGGCTCATCATAAACACTAGCTTTAGCTTTACGTTCTTCTTCGTATTTTTCCAAAATTTCTTTGATTTCATCTTTATCTGTGCGTATGAGTTCTAAAATTTTAATAGATTTTCTAAAACGATGCAATCCAATTTGTGCCAAGAAAACATCTTTTTTATCGATGCTTACTATAGCTTTATCATCTGCTTCTCTATCAAGTCTTAAGATATCACCTTGTTTAAGTTCTAAAAATTCATGAACATTAATTAGAGTTTTTCCTAAAATTGCCTCATATACCACTTCAGCACGACCGATTAAAGTTTTAAGTTCTTTGTTGCGTGATTTTTTGGCTGAGGTTTCACCCATCATAATGTCGCGGTTTGCCAAACGGCTTAATATACTTTCTAAATGCACTACAGGATAGCAGATATTTACCATACCGCTTGAATTTCCTATGATGATTTCCATTACTACCATGATAACAATCTCATTTTGAGATACGATTTGCACAACATTTGGACTTGATTCTTTAGCTTCTATACTAGGATAAATTTCAGTTACGGTAGCCCAGCTTTCTTTAAGTCTTTGCATAATGATACGTAAAATAGAATCAAGCAAATTAAGCTCAATATCCGTAAGCTCACGCGAAGCTTCATAGCTATCGCCTTGACCACCTAAAAGCCTGTCTATCATAGGAAAAGCTATGCTTGGATTGATTTCTAAAACACAGTTTCCATCTAAAGGTTTGATAGAAAAAACGTTAAAACTTGTTGGGCTTGGCAAAGACATTAAAAACTCTCCATAAGTCATCTGATCGACTGAATGAAGTTTAGTTTCAACAATACTTCTCATCATTGATGAAATTTGAGAGGCTAAATTTCTTGCCAATTTATCATGTATGCCTTTAATCGTCCTAAGTTGTTCTTTTGAAACTCTGTTTGGACGCTTAAAATCGTATACAACGATATTTCTTTCATCTTTTTCATCTTTTGAATTTGAGGCTATGGGTGTGTCGGTGTTATCATCGACAACTTCAAGTAGAGCATCAATTTCTTCTTGGGAAAGTATCTCAGCCATTACACTAGCCTTTCTCTAAGTTTTTTAAGAAGTTTTTTGTGAATTTGTGAAATTCTGCTTTCACTGATTTGTAAAATTTCACTGATTTCTTTTAGGCTTAATTCTTCATAATAATAAAGCTGAATAATTAACTGATCGCGCTCTTTAAGATCATCTAGCACTTCGTGAATTTTTTCTAAAAGTTCTTCTTTTTCAATTTTTTCTAAAGTATTGTCTTCGTTATAAAGTTCGATTTGCTCATCGATGGGCAGGGTATAGCTAATAGCATGAGCTGTTCTTACCTCTTTGATTTTTTCTACATCTAAATCAAGTTTTTTGGCTAGATACTCATCATCAGGTTCGCATTCATTCTCAAGGAAATATTCATCCATGATTGCATCAATATCTTTAATAATTTTGCGATTATTGCGACTCATTACATCAAGACTTCTAAGATAATCAAGCATAGAGCCGTTAACTCTTTTTCTTGCAAAACCCCAGAAGTTATCATTTTGTTCTTTATCGTAACGGCGTGAAAGCTTTATCATTTCTTCAACGCCTATGCTAATAAGATCATTAACATCTATACTTGAAGGCAAGCGTTCTTTTAGTCTAAAAGCCATAGCGCGCAGAGCTGGCATGTAAGAAAGCACAAGCTCATCTTGCTCTTTCTTTAGCATTTGTGCATAAGCTTTAGGCGGCTCTTTTAGCATTTCTTCGTCTTTCTTTGGATTCATTTTTCTTTAGCTCTTCTCTTTCTTCATTGAGCTTTTCTAAAATTATATCCATTTTCTTTTCACGAATAACTAAATCGTTGATAATATTATTGCTAGTTTTTTCATAATCGTGTTTATTAAAGATTCTGCCACTAATTTTCTTTACATCTATAAAATTCATAATAGCAATATGAACAAAAACATAAAACATAAAAGTAATAAAACAAGTAAAAATCAGTATATCAAAGGCTTCATCTATACTAATAATGCTAAATGCAAGTCCTATAAAAAATCCACAAACAGTGAAAAATGCTACGTAATTTTCTGGCCTCATAATCTCTTCTCTTTATTGCTAAAATCTTTCAATAATTTTTCTAAAAAAACTTGAAAAACTACGATTTGAAACATTATCAAGCACTTTCCGTTCCAATCTATATAAAAGCTTGGAGGCTAGGGCTTTAAGCTCATCACTTGAGGCTGTGTTTTCATCGCTAAATAAAGTTCTTTTTTTAATACTACCACTTACATCTTTAGAAGCGCTTAAATGACCTAAGAATTCTAAATTTAAAGGATTTTTAATGTTTGCATCTGCAACTTTTTTAATATTTTCAAAAACTTTTAAAGCTTCATTTTCATTTTTTACAACATTAAAGAGCATTAGTAAATTTTCTTTTGTCTTAGAAGTTGTTTTTATGGTTGCATACGCATCGGTAATTGCTGCAGGATCAGGAACAGTTACTACTATAACTTCATCAGCCATTTCTAAAAAATTTAAAATATTTCCACCAATACCCGCACCTGTGTCGATAATAAGAAAATCAAGCTCATCTAAAATACTTGCTTGATTTAAAAATCTCTCGTAAATATTTTTATCATTATATTTTAAAATCTCATCTCCACTTTCGCCTGGGATGAGCCATAAATTTGGCTTAACTTCTATTAAAATATCTTCCAAGGAGCATTCTCCACGTAAAACATGCAAGAGATTTTTTTGTATGCGTACATTTAAAATGACATCCAAATTTGCCAAGCCAATATCAGCATCAAAAAGCCCAACTTTATAGCCATTATTTGCTAAAACATTGGCTAGATTTGCGCTAATCGTACTTTTTCCAACGCCACCTTTTCCACTTGTAATAGCTATAAAATGAGTGTTTTGGGATTTTTTGGTTCCATTTTGACTCATGAGATTGCGAAGTTTATTTGCTTGGTTATTCATTATTTTTTCCTTTATTAAACCCTTCTAAAATACAATGAACTAGAAAATCACTATTGGCTACTTCTAAATCATCTGGCACTTCTTGTCCTGTAGAGAAAAAGCTTAGAGGAATATTCGTTTCATAAATAAGAGAGAAGATATTTCCAAAAACCTTTGTTTCATCAAATTTAGTAATAATCAAAGTATCAATATTTAAGAATGAAAAATTTTTATAAATTTCCATTAAATCTTCATGTTTGGTGTTTGCAGAAACCACTAAATTTACATCAATTTCTGCATTTGAGTGCATTAAAAATTCTTTAGTTTTAGCAAGTTTGCTTTGATCGTATTGTGAATTTCCTATAGTATCAACTAAAATTACTTCGCAATTATTTAAGCTTTTTATCGCTTCATCTAAATCCTTTGGTTCTATGCTATCAATAATAGGAAGTTTCATCATTTTTGCATACTGAAAAAGTTGCTCAACCGCACCGATTCTATAGGTATCAAGCGTAATAATACCTGTTTTATAACGCTTATCTCCATAAGCATAGCGAAAAGCTAACTTAGCTAATGTTGTTGTTTTTCCGACTCCTGTTGGGCCTACTAGCATCATGATTTTTTGTTTTTTTATATCGCTTTCAACGCGACAAGGCAAGATATTTCTTAAAAGTGAGTGAAAATATCTTTGAACTGCATCTTTGTTGGTTTTCATAGCAGCTGGCATATTTTCTATAGTTGCTTTCATAATCGCTTCTAGATGATTTTCAAGCATTCCACTTTCTTTGGCTTGTTTATAAATACTTGCAAATTCAGGAGGTATCATAAGATTTTTTCTAGCTTCAGCTTTATCGTCCCACATCATATCTGCAAGAAGATCTATTTTATCGTTAAGCTTGTTGATTTGTTTTTCAAATTGCTTTTCAAAATTTTCTATTTTTTTATTATAATTTGGATTAGGGGTGTAATTTTCTAAAGGTGTGTTTGTGACTTTAGAAATTTCATTGCTAACTTCACTTAGTTTTTCTTTAAAATCATCAAAGCCTAGAGTCTTATTTTGATGAGGGTTGATTTTGTTTTGTGGAAAATCTTGATGGGTTTTTTTAGTTAAGCCATTGTTTTTTACAGTGTTTAAATGTGTATTTAAGCGAGTGTTTGAGAAATCCAAGACTACATCTTCATCTTCTTGAGGGATTTGAGATCTAATTTTTTCTTCTGCAAGAGAGGTAGAAGATGGTTTTGGCGAGCTTTTTTTTGCAGGTAAAGATTTTCCTTGTTTTTTTAAGTGTTCTTCATAGTCGCTTTCTTCTATGGCTACCATAACCTCATAAAGCGCACTGCGATTTAAGGTTTTAGGACGAATTTGTTTATTTGTTATAATTAAAGCTTTATCTCCGTAATCTTCTTTTACTTTGGGTATAATTTGTTCTGTATCTTCAACAGTAAAAGTATGTATAAGTTGTCCCATTTATATTCCTTATATCATGCCTAAAGGCAAAATTACACTCGCTCTTTCTTTAGCCCCTTTATGAGGCACCTCACACCACTTATCACGCTTGACTTTTTGTGAAAAGTATAAAAGATCTAAATCAAGCGTTCTAGGAGCGTTTTTGAAAGTTCTCTTGCGTTTAAATTTTACTTCATAATAAAGTAAAACTTTCAAAAGTGCTCGTGCATGCAAATTAGTTTGTATCAACATAACAGCATTGGTAAAATCTTTTTGCTCTTTAAAACCAAAGGCTTCATTTATCAACATAGGAGATGTGGATAAAATTTTAAATCTTTTATCATCCATCATTACTCGAAAAAGCATATCAAATCTTTTTTTTTCGGGCTCTATATTGCTTCCTAAGCCTATAAGAGCTAAATATTTAAAAGATCGTATATTTTGACTAAAAAAAGGAAAAAAACGACTTTTTTCAAAGTGTTTTACTCCTTGAATTTTTAGCATTATTATTTATTCGTTTGTTGTGCTTGTTGCATCGCGCGCAAATTTTTTATTTGTTCGCAAATTTGAATTATACCCATTAAAGCCAAGTGATAGCCAAAAGGACCAAAACCAACAATAGTTCCAGAACATACAGGTGCTATAAGACTTTTTTGACGAAATTCTTCTCTGCGATAAACATTGCTAATATGTACTTCAATTGTAGGTAAAGCTACTGCTGCAATAGCATCGCGAATAGCTACTGAAGTATGAGTATAGCCTGCTGCATTGATAATAATTCCATCAACTGTTCCAAGGCATTCTTGAATTTTATCTACGATTTCACCTTCAAAATTACTTTGGAAAAAGTCAAGTTCTACATTGTTTTGTGATGCTGCAATTTTCATTTGCTCATGAATTTCTTCCATTTTCATAGCACCATAAATTCCCACTTCTCTTACGCCAAGCATATTAACATTTGGGCCTTGGATAATCATTATTTTCATGGATTTAACCTTAAAAATTTATTTTTTAACCTTTTATTATAACATTTTAAAAATAAATTTTTGCTACAATGTAATTTTTGAAAGGAAAATCGTGTTTATAGCTGCTGCAAGATATCTTTTTTTATGCGATGAAGATTTTACAATACTAGAAAATCAAGCCTTTGTTTTTGAAGATAAAATTTTAGAATTGGGTGAATTGGATAATTTAAGAAAAAAATATCCCAAGGCTAAAATCATTAAAACACCTAAAAATTCGGTTATTTTACCTGCTTTTATAAATCCTCACACACACTTAGAATTTAGTGCAAATTCGACAACTTTGCATTTTGGAGAATTTTTAATTTGGCTTAAAAGTATTATAAATTCTCGCTCCATGCTAAATACACAGGCCAAAGAAGAATTAATACTTCAAAGCATTAAAAAAATGCAAAAAAGCGGTATAGGCACCATAGGTGAAATTTCAAGTTTTGGGAGTGATTTAGATCCTTGCTTAAAGGCTAGTCAAAAGGGTGTGCGTATAGTATTTTTTAATGAAATTTTGGGTACAAATGAAAATCAAGTTGAAGATAAAAAACAAGAATTTTTAAAAAGATTTGAAAATTCTTTGAAATTTAAAAATGATTTTTTTATCCCAGCAATTTCGATTCATTCCCCTTATTCAACTCATCCTAGTTTGGCTCATTTTGCTCTTGATTTAGCTAAAAAGCAAAATTTGCTAGTTAGTACGCATTTTTTAGAAAGTAAGGCTGAAAATATCTGGCTGAGAGAGTCTAAAGGGGGTTTTAAAAAATGGCTTGAAAATTTCACACTTCATCCTAAGCCTTTTTATACACCAAAGGATTTTGCTAAACTCTTTAAAGGAGTAAGGACTCTTTTTACGCATTGTGTTTATCTAAAAGAATATGAATGGTTAGATAAAAATTTACATTCTATCACACATTGTGCATTTTCAAATCGTCTTTTAAGTCAAAAAAGCTTAGATTTAAAAACGGCTTTAAAAAGTGGATTAAATATCCATTTAGGAACCGATGGACTTAGCTCAAATATTTCATTGTCCTTACTTGATGAAATGCGCGCGAATTTGCTTATACATAAGAATTTTGATTTATTGGAGTTAGCTTCTAAGCTTTTGCAAATGGCAACGCTTTATCCTGCAAGGGCTTTAAATTTAAATTTAGGAGAGCTTAAAAAAGGTAAAATTGCTGATTTTAGCGTATTTGAGCTAGGAGAATGTGATAAAAAGCAAGCTCCTTTGCAGTTTATTTTAAATGCTAAGGAAGTGGATAAATTATTTATAAAAGGAAAAGAATGCAAATTTTAAAATCATTTTTTAAGGCTTTAGGATGCGGTATAAAATTTATCAATACTTATTTTAAAACCTTTGTTTTATTGTTGATTGTTATATGGATTTTAATGCCTAGTGCAAATTCAAGCTCCAATCTTGCAAATTTAGAACGCATTGATTTAAAGGGTGAAATTTTTGACAGCTCTGCGGTTTTGGAAAAAATTATCAATGCTAAAAATGATAGCAATATTAAAGGAGTGCTTTTTGTTATAGACTCTCCTGGTGGAGCTTTTGCTCCTAGTATGGAACTAGCTCTAGCTATAAAGGATTTAAAAATTAAAAAGCCTGTGCTTGTCTATGCAAGCGGAACTATGGCAAGTGGAAGTTATTTAGCAGGAGTTGGAGCAAATAAAATTTTAGCCAATCCAGCAAGTTTTATAGGCTCTATCGGTGTGATTATGCAAGGAGCTGATTTAAGCGGATTGGCTAATAAACTCGGTATTAAAGAACAAACTATTCAAGCGGGTGAATTTAAAAGTGCTGGAACTTTTGCAAGAGCTTGGAATGAGAATGAAAGAAATTTTTTACAGGGTTTAATTGATCAAAGTTATGATCTTTTTACAGGTTTTGTTGCCAAGGAAAGAGCATTAGATCTTAATAAAAAAGATCAATGGGCAAATGCAAGAGTATTTTTAGCTGCCAAAGCTAAGGAGGTTGGTCTTATAGATGAGCTTAGTAATTATGAAAATGCTAAAAAGGAGCTTGAAAAACTTGCTAATGTTTCAAATCCTGCTTGGAAAGAAGAAGATAAGATTGATAAATTTCTTAATCGCCTAGAAGGACAAACATCAAGCTTGATAAGTAAAAGCTTAATCGAAATCGCTTATAAGACTAATAGCAGTTTTATAAACGCTAGATAAAATATATAAATATTTTTATTTAATTTTTGTAATATTTTTATGCAATAATTATTTATATCTTAGATAAGGAGTAAAATAATGAAAAAAAATATTGTTTTTTTCGAAGTTAAAGGTGGGAGTGATAAAGGTGAAGATGGCTATAGAAAAGATACCATGCCTATGGTAAATGCCTTAAAAGCTAAGGGTTGGAATGCTGAGGTGATTTTTTTTGAAGTGGGTAAAAAAGATGAAATTTACAAATATGTGAAAGAAAATTTTGATGGTTATGTTTCTCGCATCAATCCTGGCAATCTTAAAGAAGAAAATGAGTATTTTGATATGTTAAGAAAACTTTGTGCCGATAAGCTTGTAGGCATGCCTCATCCTGATGCTATGATAGGTTATGGCGCTAAAGATGCACTTACAAAATTAGCAGATACTGATCTTGTTCCAAGCGATACTTATGCTTACTATGATATTAAGACTTTTAAAGAAAATTTTCCAAAAAGTTTGGCTAAAGGTGAAAGGGTTTTAAAACAAAATCGTGGCTCTACAGGAGAGGGAATTTGGCGTGTGAGTGTAGAGGATAATGTTAGTGGAGATAGTTTGCCTTTAAACACAAAAATCAAATGCACAGAAGCTAAGGATAATCATGTAGAACATAGAGAGCTTGGGGAATTTATGGATTTTTGTGAGCAATATATCATAGGTGATAATGGTATGCTTGTGGATATGACTTTTTTACCGCGCATTAAAGAAGGTGAAATCAGACTTTTAATGCTTTATAACACCCCTGTAAATGTAGTGCATAAAAAACCAGCCGAAGATGCTGATGCTTTTTCTGCTACGCTTTTTAGTGGGGCAAAATATCGCTATGATAAGCCAGAAGATTGGAAAACTTTGGTGGATATGTTTTTAGGCGAGCTTCCTAAGGTAAGGGAAAAATTAGGCAATTACGACTTACCATTGATTTGGACGGCTGATTTTATTTTAGATACTGATGAAAAGGGCAATGATAAATATGTTTTAGGTGAGATTAATTGTTCTTGTGTAGGTTTTACTTCTCATTTAGAACTTGCTGATGAAGTAGCTTCAAATATTATTAATATTGTAAGTAAAACTAAGGCTTAGTCTTTAAGTTTAATGTCCATTTTATTATTGCAAAATGGACATTCTTTTTCTATTGTTTTTAAGTTTGAGCTATATTCTATCGGGAAAAAATTTTCACAAAATGAGCATTTTGTATCTTTGGTTAGTATAGGATAGGAATAGTTAAATTTATCCAAAATAAAATATTTTATTTTTTTATCCATTAAATTTCCTTCTTTGTCTAACTTATACTTTATTTATTATTTTAACGCATAAATAGTTAATTAGAAATTTTCTGAATATTTTTTATAAAACTGTATGGCTTCTTTGCATTTTTTACATTTGAATTTTACGCCCTTAAGTTGAATTTTTTGATGAATTCCAAAAGGCACATCATGCATTTGTCCCACACACTCACATGTATAAAGATAAACTGCATTTTCATCATCTTTTTCTTCTTTAACTTCTTCAAAGCTTACTTCCCCATCATCTTCAGAAGCTAAAGAAGATCTTCTGTATTGTTCAACCTTCATATCTTCATAGAGTATATGTTCTAAAAGCCATTTTTTAGAAACTGTGTAAAGCTTCTCTTTTAAATCATTAGTGGACTTTATATTTTTAATAAGATCTATCATGGATTGAATGATTTCTTTATGAATTCTTTTATGTTCTTCTAAGTCAGGATATCCTATAAGTTTCATGTATTTTTCTTCATCATTAAAATGATCTTTCATGTAGTTAAAAAATTCAGCCAATAAAGCTTTTACATCATCCTTGTAAACAGGTTTATCAAACATAAACTCTACTTTACCTGCAAGTTCAAAAAGTTTTTTGTGCTGTTCATCTATTTTTGCATTATGAACGCTATAGTTATCATCCCATTTTGGAAACATTTTTAATCCTTTAACTCACTTTTAACGTAGAATAAATTTTTTTGACATTTTTTACATCTTAATTGTTTTTTATGACAAAGAATGTCAAGATGTTCTGTATATGAAAGTATGTGATTTGTTCTACAAGGGCAAGAATAGATAAATTCATATTCTTTATGTTTTACCTGTTTGGCGGTAGGAGTTGTTGGAGTGTTTTCGTATAATATTTCTTCATTGATTTTTTCAAGCTCTTCTTCTTGTTTGCTTAAAATTTGATCCGAAAGCCAATTTCCTATCATAACATCATGATGTAATATATGTTCTAAAAGCCACTCTGACATTATAGTATAAAGTTTTTCTTTTAAATCATTAGTGGTTTTTATGTTTTGTATAAGATAAGACATATCATGAATGATATTTTTATGCATGATTTTGTGTTCATTTAAATAAGGATAATGAATTTCTTGCATATAATCTTCTTCATTACTAAAATGTTCTTTCATATAGTTAAAAAGTTCTGTTAAAATTTCTTTTAACTCATCTCTTTGAACAAATTTATAAACCGCATTTTCTATTTTTGCTGCAAGTTCAAAAAGTTTTTGATGTTGAGCATCTATTTTCTCATCATTGATACTATATTTTTCATCCCAAACAGGAATTAATTTATCCAAGATCTTTACTTCCAAAACAAAAGTTTAATATATATTATTAATGATATATTACACATTTTAAATTTAAAATAAAATAAAAACTTAATATTTTTAAATAAGATATAAATAGTATTAAATATAAAAAGTTTCTATTTTTTATATATTAATGGCTTTTTTAATTAATAAAATTTAGTTGAAATATTTTTTAAAACCCCTCCGAATAAACCTTATAAAATTCTAAAGCTTCTCTACATTTTTTACATTTGAATTTCTTACCTTGTAATTTGATTTTTTCATGAATTCCAAAAGGCACATCATGGATAGCACCTGAGCACTTGCAAATATAAAGATAAACAGCATTTTCAAGTTCTTCATCGCCTTCTTCTTCAAAGCTTACCTCTTTATCATCTTCAGAAGCTAAAGAAGATCTTCTATATTGTTCAACTTTCATATCTTCATAAAGTATATGTTCTAAAAGCCATTTTTTAACAGCTAAATAAAGTTTTTCTTTTAAATCATTAGCGGATTTAATATTTTTAATCAGTTCTATCATGGATTGGATAATATGTTTATGAATTTTTTTATGTGTTTCAATATCTGGATATTTAATCAGTTCCATGTATCGCTCTTCTTGATAAAAATGATCTTTCATATAATTAAAAAATTCAGCAAGTAAATTTTTAATCTCATCCTTATAAACGGGTTTATCAATCAAATATTCTACCTTACCCGCAAGTTCAAAAAGCTTTTGGTGTTGAATGTCAATCATTGTATCATGAATACTGTATTTTTCATTCCAAGTTGGAATTAATTTATCCAAAAGCACCTTCTTTAATTTTTGTATTTAAAATTAATTTAATATATTTGAGTGAAATATTACATTATATTTTATTAAAATATTATTAATTAGAAATTATTTATTTTATTTATATTTGTATAGTATAAAAAATATATATAATTAATATTAAAAATTAAGACTTACTGATTCTAAACTAGAATCAGTAAATAATAATATGTGCAATTTGTGGCCCATGAACACCAAAAACAGTGATAAGTTCTATATCTGCTGTTCTTGAAGGCCCTGCTATAAATAAGATATTAGTAGGTAAAATTTCATTTTCTTTTTTTACTAAATTTAAAGCTTCGCTAAGACTTTTAACAACATTTTCTTTTTTAAGTAATACTATGCAAAGTTTAGGTGCAAGGCTTAGCATTCTAGGTTGGGTTTTACTTGAAGGTATAAGTGCAACTCCGTGAGAGCTTACTCCTGCTCTTGCATAAATAATGGAAAAATCACTATGAAAAACTTCAGATCTTAGATTTTCGATTTCTTTATCAAAGCAAATCTTCTTTTCTGCCTTGATTTGTTCTAAATCTAAATTTAAATCCGCCCCATAAATCATACTTTTAAAGCCATATTTTGCGACAATTTCATTGATTTTTTCTTCTAAGGTATCTTTAGTGGCATTTTCAACGATGTATTTGTTATCGCTCATTTTTTGCTTCATTTCTGCAAGCATATCTTGGGTGGTTTGGATATGTTCTACAGGATCTATACTCTCAATACGCGTAAAGTCTGTTTCTTTGTAAGCTTTTTTAAGATGTTCTAAAATACTTGCTTTACTTTTGCTTGAAATTTCATCGATTTTACTCATAGCTTACTCCTTCTAGTTTTTGCACTTCTTTATAAAGATCCATTTTAATTTGAGGTAATTCTTTAAAAGCGTACCATTTTTTAATCACAGGCAAAACGCTTGCGAAATTTTGCACTGCCCAGTTGAAATAATGTGCTTTTGAAAGTGAAAAACGCCATTTATCGCCATTGGTTGCGATATTTTTAAATTGTTTAAAAGCAAAGGCTTCTAGGGCATTGTAATGAACTTTGTTTGCTCCTAAAGGTGGATTTTTACCTTGTCCTATTTTATCGCATCTTAATTTGCGAATAAGATCAGCCAAAGGAATTTGCACTGGACAAACTTCAGAACAACGCCCACAAAGTGAACAGAAATTCAAAATATCTCCTGTATGATCTATACCAAAAATATTAGGACTGATTACTTCTCCTATAGGTCCTGGATAAGTGGTTTGATAGGCATGTCCGCCGATTTGATCATAAACAGGGCAAAAATTCATACAAGCCCCACATCGAATACAACGCAAAGCCTCATAATAATCCTCATGAGCTAACATTTTAGAGCGATTGTGATCAAATAAAATCACATGCACTTCTTTAGGACCATCTAAATCCCCATTTTTTCTAGGGCCTGTAATGATATTGTTATAAGTTGGTATAAATTGTCCTGTGGCTGAAGGAGTGAGTAAAGAAACCATAGTAGCCGCATCTTCAAAGCTTTCCATGACTTTTTCTATGCCACAAAGTGCGATATGAATATCAGGTGCTGTAGTGCACATTCTACCGTTTCCTTCATTTTCTATAAGCCAAAAAGCTCCTTCTCTTGACATGGCAAAATTGACCCCACTAAGTCCAAGTTTTAAGCCTTCAAAATCTTTTCTTAAATGTTCTCTAGCTACCGCATTTAAACTTTCAGGTTCATCGTTTTCTAAATTTGCTCCTAATTTTTCTTTGAAAATTTCTCCGATTTCATGGCGGTTTCTATGTATAGCAGGTACAACTATATGTAAAGGAGGCTCTTCATTAAGCTGTAAAATAAGCTCTCCAAGATCGGTTTCTATGGCTTTTAAACCTTTTTTTTCTAGGTAGTGATTTAGGCCTATTTCTTCACTTGCCATAGATTTACCTTTTAAAAGCTTGGTAATATTTTTTTCTTTCATGATTTCATAGACGATTTCACAGGCATCTTCATCACTACTTGCCCAATGCACTTTAATGCCATTTTTTGTAGCATTTTTTTCAAATTCTAAAAGCCTTTCTTCTAAACTCATTAAGGCATTGTTTTTAGCTTGTTTAGCTTTAGCTCTTAAACCTTGCCAATCTTTAAATCTAGCATCGATAACATTGAGTCTATTTTTTTGTAAAGTATGCATGGCAGTCATTAAATTTTCTTGCATTTGTTTGTCATTGAGTTTAATTTGAACGATTTGTTCGTGAGGAATTTTTTGACTCATAGTCTTTCTCCTTCTAAGCGTTTAAGTAAAAAGTCATATAAATGTATGCCTTTTATATCTAAACCCATTCTTTTCATTGTACCATCTATATTTAAAAGACAACCTCCATCGCCACTGATGAGATATTTTGCACCACTATTTTGTATATCTTTGATTTTACTTCTTACCATAGCGTTTGAAATTTCAGACTCTTTTACTGAAAAGGTTCCACCAAAACCACAACATTCTTCTTCGTATTGAAGTTCTACTAATTCCACATTTTTTAGTTTTTTGATAAGATTCTTGCTTGCTTGTATACTTTTTTGCACTCTTAAAGCATGGCAATTAGAATGCCAAGTTACTTTTATAGGTGCACCTTTATCTTCATAATCTACTTTTAAAACTTCATCAAGGTATTGTGAAAGTTCTATAACTCTAGAGCTAAAATCTTTGACTTTAGAAAATTCGGGTCTGTTTTTAAAAAGTTCTTTATAGTCATGACTCATCATACCCGCACAAGAACCACTTGGCACAACGATGGGATAATCTTTATCAAATAAATCTACATTATATAAAGCAATCTCACGACTTTCATCGAAATAACCTGAGTTAAAAGAAGGTTGAGCACAACAGGTTTGATTTTTTTTGAAAATCACTTCAATACCTTCACGCCTTAAAAGTTTTATTGCATTTAAAACGCTTTGTTGCATAGCAGCGGTTCCTAAGCATGTGGCGTAAAAATACACCTTTTTCATCATCTCTCCTTTTGGGATAATTTAGGATAAATATTCTAATCCTGTAAAAATAAAAGCAAAGTAAAATTTCCAACAAATATTCTAAAAACGAATATTTGTTGAAATAAAACTTAAATTTTTAATTATTTCACTATAACTTCAGGGATGATTCCTTGTAAGAAAAAAGCTATAATGCAAGTCCAAATTCCTATTAAAACAATAAAAGCTACAGAATATTTTAATGTGAATTTGAAAAGATCAGATTCTTTTCCTACAAGTCCAACCGCCGCGCAAGCTATAGCAATGCTTTGTGGACTGATCATCTTTCCAACGACTCCACCTACTGAATTAGCCGCTAAAAATAAAGCTTCACTAATACCTAGTTTTTGAGCACTTACTTGCTGCAAGGTTCCAAAAAGTAAATTAGCGCTTGTATCAGAGCCTGTTAAAAATACTCCTATCCAACCAATGATTGGCGAAAAGAAAGAAAAAGCATCGCCTGTGTGTGCAAAAGCAAGTCCTAAAGTAGTACTCATACCGCTATTTTTAGAAATAAAAGCAAAAGCCACAACCAAACCTATGGTGATACAAGGTATGGCCATTTCTTTTAAAGTAGCCCAAAAGCATTCTGCTGCATCTTCGGCTTTGATTTTTAAAATAGCTATAGTCAAAAAAGCTGCAAGTAAAATCGCTGTTCCTGCTTGAGCTACGGTTTTTCCATTGATTAAATCTACACCTAAGGCCAAAGATAAAGGTTTAGCTTCTCCTATGCCTGTGATAGAAGGACTTAAAATTCCAGCTGTGATATTGCTAAATTGTAAAGTAATACTTGTATAGCTTAAAATTCCGTCCTTATCAAAGAGAGCTTTAAACCAAGGTTGTGTCCAAATGATAATACAAACAATGAGTAAAATAAAAGGCGACCAAGCTTTTAGAATTTGATTAAAGTTTAGTGTGTTATCTTGAGTGAAATTGCTTTCATTGTCAAATCTAAAAATATTTTTTGGTTTCCAAAATTTTAAAAATATAGTTGTAACCGCTAAAGAAACTACAGCTGAAATAATATCAGGCAATTCTGCTCCTAAGTGATTTGAGCTTAAAAATTGAGTAGTTGTAAAACTTAGCGCCGCAACTAAAATAGCTGGAAAAGTTTCTTTAACGCCTTTAAATCCATCCATTAAAAAAACTATAAAAAAAGGTATAGTAAGGCTTAAAGGAACTAGCATTCTACCTACCATGGCAGAAACTGAATGCTGTTCTATGCCGACAAGATTTGCCATAGCAATGATAGGAATTCCCACCGCACCAAAAGCAACAGGAGCGGTATTTGCGATAAGACAAAGCCCTGCAGCTTGCAAAGGACGCAAGCCAAGTCCTACTAAAAGTGCAGCAGTTATAGCCACAGGACCACCAAAACCTATAGCACCCTCTAAAAATGAACCAAAACAAAAACCTATTAAAATCACTTGAATTCTATGATCTGGAGTAATACTCATCACGCTTTTTTTAATGATTTCAAAAGAACCTGACTTGATAGAAAGTTTGTAAAGAAAGATTGCCGCGATGATAATCCAAGCTATAGGCCACATACCATTTGTAAAGCCTTGAATAAAACTTGCACCCACTAAATTCCAAGGCATTTTATAGGCAAATAAAGCTACCAAAGTAGCAAGTATAACAGTTAAAAAACCTGCTTGATAGCCTTTAAGTTTTAAAACAACCAAACAAACTAAAAAACATAGTATAGGTAAAAATGCTACTAAAGCACTTAGCCAAATGTTTGAAAAAGGGTCATAAATTTGTTGCCATGTTAAAATTTGCTCCAATTTTTCCTCCTTGATAATTATTATGTATAAATTTATTGTAACAAAAAATTAAATTAAAATAAAAAAATTATAGAGTAAAGTAAATTACATCGTATTGTTATTAATTATTTTGTGTATTTTAGTAATATCATAAATATTAAATAAATATAAAAATAGAACAAGATAAAAATCTTATTCTAAAGGGGTAGCAGCTGTTAAAGGTGGGGTTATAATCATTAGTTCATTTACTTCAGCAAAAAAATTAGGATCTAGGGTGCAAGGGGCTATTCCAAAGCTTTTTTGTATAGGAATATTTGGATTAAAAAAAGTTACTATACATTCATCAGATTCCAAAACTAAAGAACGAATTTGCACAGCTGAAGTTGTTGTTGGCATTATAGAAAATACAGTTTCTAATTTACCATCTTTTAGATCATCTTGACAAGATTTTGCTCCAAAGGTTCCATCTTCTAAGATGGCCAAACAAAGATCGCTTTCCTTTGGATTTGTAAATTGCACATAACCAAAAGGAAGTTCATCAGCTAATTTATCTTTTTGTTTTAACCCATCGCTTAAAACAATTTCTTTAATATTTCAATTTTGATCATTAGGATCTTTTGAGGTATCCCTAAAGGCACTTAAAAAAATTCCTGTTTCTAAGCTTCTTATAGAAACCATTTCGGTAAAATCTTTCAAATCTCCAGTAGGAGTTGCAAAGGCTAAAGTTATAAACATAAAAACAAAGTAATAATTTTTTTCATATTAAATGTCCTAAAATTTTCTAAAATTTACTGGAAAATGATCCGAAACTATATGAGATCTTAAACTTGCAAGCATTAAAATCGCCGCTAAAAGCGGTGGAGTATAGGTTTGTTGTCTATTTGAATTTCCCGTAATTGCATAATCAAGAGTCCCTCCGCTTGCTTGAGTTGCACTAGTTGGAAAAACCACTCTAATTCTATTTGCTAATTCTCTATCCACTGTACTTGTTATAGTAGAAGGATCACGGTTAAAATCCCCTGCTATCATCCAGTTAACTTGAGGCATATTTGCAAAATGTGTATCTATGGCCGTGATAATTGCTCCTACATCTGTTCCTCCATTGGCTAAAGCATGGATATTGAAAAAAGCATCATTTCCATTGCGAATTCCTATAATAGGTCTTGAAACTGTAGTAGGTGGAGGTAAAACAATCACTTCTTCAGCTTGCATTCTTGAAACTATAGCTAAATTTACACGATTAGCTCCTACATCAACGCGAGAATAATAAATAAAAACCCTATCAGGCCTTGAAAGAGTTCCCAAACTCCACTCATATTCATCAATAGGTGTTCCACCTTGTTGCACATGGTGTCCTGTTGGAGTGGCTGTTCTTGGTAAAGTTCCTGCTTCTTGTATCATTAAGATATCTAAGGGGTTTGCTCCACTTACAAGTTGTCTTACGCTAACACTCCATTTGCTTTCTGTGGCTGCGGATGAGCCTTGCAAATTCCAAGTGCCGACATTAAAATTTTCTAAATTCGCAAAAGCAAGGTTAAAAGATAAAAATAAACATATAATTTTTTTCATCGCACCTCTCCTTGGCGATATAAAGGTTTTGCGGTAAAAGGCGGAGTAGTTAAAAACCATTGTTGATCAAAATTACCTTTTTTTGCACACTCTACAGTAAAAATTTTTAAAAACCTTATGAAAATCACCATAAAGATTTGTAATAGGTGCTTGTATGCATTTTCCATTTCCTAAATTTTTAATTTGAACCGCTGTATTGCTCATAGAGATAAGTTTCCACATTTGTGCGTGATTGCTTGCATCGCAAGGATAATGGACAATTCCATTCCCATAAGCATTAAGACAAGTATTGGTTTTGGCATTTTTAATCATTGCAAAATCATTAGGATAAAGCAAAAGTTGCCAAACTCTAGCATCGCCAAATCCTTTGCTATCGATTAAAGTATAACCCCAAATCCAATTTCCTTGTGCTAAAGCCCAAACCGTTAAAGCTGCTCCGCTAGGGCCTAAAATGGTTAAAAAATCAGAAACCACAGGGCGATTTTCAAAAATTAAAACATCATTAAAAGCTTCGTCTTTAAAGCGAGGATTGATTCCATTTACTGCATTATTGTTGGCACTATTGCTTGTTCTAGTTAAAGGTGGGGTAATAGGAGTAATAGGTACTAAATCAGCACCGCCAATTAAACTTGGAATTTCTTGATTGGTAGGAAAGTAGGTTCAAGTCCTAGTTTTAAAGGATCAGTATCTTCAAATTCTCCAAATGAACGCCCCAAAGGATTTACATTTTCAAATTTAGAAGAACATGCATAAAGAAAAAAGTCATAAAACAACATAAAATAAAAACTATAATTTTTTGCATTAAAAACCTTGAATATGTATTTAAATTTTTAAGAAAATAATAACATAAATTTCATTATAATTTTCCGCTTTTTAAAAATGTTTTATTTTGTTGTTTTTAAAGGTAGAATTTACATGTATCTTAAACACTTATATTTTAGCATCTCTCAAATTTTTAATTTTTACAAAGAAGGTTTTAAAAATTTAACTCTTGGAAAGACCCTTTGGAAAATTATCTTTATCAAACTTTTTGTTATGTTTGTGATTTTAAAACTTTTTGTTTTTGATGTAAATTTTAATTCTATTTTTAAAAGCGACAAAGAAAAAAGCACTTTTGTACTCAAAAATCTTACACTCGAAGGAAAATAAATGAACGAACTTAGTAGCGTTGATTGGTCAAGAGCGCAGTTTGCCTTAACTGCACTTTATCATTTTTTGTTTGTGCCTTTAACCTTAGGCTTGTCTTTTATGATTGCTATCATGGAAACCATCTATGTAAAAACTAAAAATGAAAGATGGAAAAAAATCACCAAATTTTGGCTTTCATTATTTGCCATAAATTTTGCTATCGGTGTAGCTACAGGTATTATAATGGAATTTGAATTTGGAACAAACTGGGCAAATTATAGCTGGTTTGTGGGCGATATTTTTGGCGCACCTTTGGCGGTTGAAGGTATTATGGCATTTTTCTTAGAGGCTACTTTTTTTGCAGTTATGTTTTTTGGCTGGGATAAAGTAAGTAAGGGTTTTCATTTGCTTTCAACTTGGTGTGTGGCTATAGGAAGCAATCTTTCTGCTTTTTGGATTTTAGTAGCAAATGGTTGGATGCAATATCCTGTAGGAATGAGCTTTAACCCTGATACAGCAAGAAATGAAATGCAAAGCTTTTTTGAAGTAGCACTTTCTCCTGTAGCTATTTCAAAATTTTTACATACCATAGGCAGTGGTTATGTGATTTCAGCTTTATTTGTAATGGGAATTTCAGCTTGGTTTATGTTAAAGGGACGCCATATTATCGAGGCTAAAAAAAGCTTAGTTGTAGGAGCTAGTTTTGGTTTGGTTTGTTCAATCTTTTTATTTTTCAGTGGAGATGAAAGTGCTTATCGTGTAACTCAAACTCAACCTATGAAACTTGCAGCTATGGAAGGGGTTTATCAAGGCGAACATCGTGCAGGGCTTGTGCCTTTTGGAATTTTAAACCCTAAAAAAACCATAGATAATAACGAAAGTGTATTTTTATTTGACATTACTATACCTTACGCTCTTTCTATACTAGGAAACCGTGATCCAAATTCTTTTGTTCCAGGAATTGAAGATTTGATCTATGGAAATGAAAGCAAAGGTATAGAACCTATGCAAAATCGTATCGATAGAGGAAAAATCGCTATACAAGCTCTAAAAGACTATAAACTTGCTAAAGAAAACAATGATACAATAGCTATGGCAAATCACAAATCCATTTTAGAAACTCATTTTAAAGATTTTGGTTATGGATATTTAGAAAAACCAAGTGATACTATTCCGCCTGTGGCTTTAACTTTTTATAGCTTTCACATCATGGTTGCTTTAGGAAGTTTTTTCTTTTTACTTTTCATCGTTACACTTTATCTTACTATGGCAAATGATATTGAGAAATTTAGAAAAGTACTTTGGGTGTGTTTGTTATCCATTCCATTGGGTTATATCGCCGCTGAAGCAGGCTGGATTGTTGCTGAAGTAGGCAGACAACCTTGGGCAATTCAAGACTTACTCCCTGTACATATCGCAGCAACGCAACTTGGAAAAATCAATGTTCAAATTTCATTTTGGATTTTTGCAGTACTTTTTACAGCTTTATTGATTGCAGAAGTTAAAATCATACTTACTCAAATTAAAAAAGGTTTTGATGCACATGCAGGACATACTCCACTTATGGGCAAAGGAGAAAAATAATGTTTTTTGGTTTAGAACTTGAAGGTTTGCAAATTTATTGGTGGTTGATTTTAAGTTTGCTCGGCGGACTTTTAGTTTTTATGTTTTTTGTCCAAGGTGGACAAACTTTAATCGATGAGCTTAGCAAGGATGAGCTTGAAAAAACCATGCTAGTCAATTCTTTAGGCCGTAAATGGGAGCTTGGTTTTACGACTCTCGTACTTTTTGGCGGAGCAGCTTTTGCAGCTTTTCCACTTTTTTATAGTACAAGTTTTGGCGGGGCTTATTGGGCTTGGCTTTGTATTTTATTTTGTTTTATTTTACAAGCTGTGGCTTATGAATATCGCAAAAAAGAAAATAATGTTTATGGCTCTAAAACCTATGAAATTTTTCTTAAAATCAATGGTTATTTAGGTGTATTTTTAATCGGAGTTGCAGTAAGTAGCTTTTTTAGCGGTTCTGAATTTATCTTAAATGAGCATAATTTTGTTTCTTGGCAAAACCCTTTGCACGGCTTAGAACTTTTACTCAATCCTTTTAATTATCTCTTAGGCTTAGCTTTAGTATTTTTAGCAAGACTTTTAGGCGCAGCGTATTTTATGAACAATATCAATGATGAGAATATCAAAATAAGAGCTATGAAAAAACTTATGATCAATAGTATTTTATTTTTACCTTTTTTCTTAGGTTTTTTAGCGTGGATTTTTTTAAAAGATGGTTTTAGCGTAGATGCCAATGGAGTTGTAAGCATGAGTGCGAATTTGTATTTATATAATTTCTTAAATCAAATGATTTTTGCTATCTTGCTTGCTATCGGTGTGATTTTAGTGCTTTTAGGTATGGTTCAAGGAGCAAAAGGTTGCTCTAAAGCTATTTTTATCCTAGGACTTGGAACGGTTTTAACGGTTTTTGCTTTATTATCAAGTATTGGTTTAGGTCAAAGTGCTTTTTACCCATCTTTAAGTGATTTGCAAAGTTCTTTAACTTTAAAAAATGCAAGTTCAAGCTATTATACTCTAAGCGTCATGGCTTATGTGTCTTTACTTGTACCTTTTGTTTTAGCTTATATTATCTATGTTTGGAATGCAATGGATAAAGTAAAAATCACACGCGAAGAAATCGCAAACGATGATCACGCATATTAAGGAGAAAAAATGTTACATGCTTTGTTTTTATTGGCTTGGCCTTTAGTAATTTATCTAAGCTATAAATTTATAATGCTAAATATCAATCAATTAGAAAAAGATAGCAAACTATAAAGCAAGATAAGATTTAAACCGATATAAGTATAAATCTTTTCAAAATATTGCAATTTGCCCATTTTTGGGCATCTTTTAATCATAAATCTTTTAAAGCTTCATTAGCAGCATCAAGGGCGTGAATAAGGCTTGTGTCAAAAATTTTAATATTTGTATCATTTTTGGATATTAATAAACCAATTTCAGTGCAAGCTAAAAGCACTCCCTTTGCCCCTTTTTCTTGTAGTTTATTTATAATATTTAAATATTTTTCTTTAGAATCTTGCTTGATTTCACCTTTGCAAAGCTCATTAAAAATAATATCATTAACGATTTTTATATCTTCATCACTAGGAGTAATAACGCTAATATTTTCTTCAATCAGCATTTTTTTATAAAAATCCTGAGCCATTGTGTATTTAGTACCCAATAAACCAATTTTTTGTATGTTTTCTTGTTTTAAAGCCTTAGCAGAGCTTTTTGCAATATGTAAAATAGGGATATTTATGTTTTGTTGAATTTCATCAAAAACCTTATGCATAGTATTAGTTGCAATTATTATAAAACTAGCCCCCGCAAGTTCTAATTTTTTAGCACACTGACTTAAAATTTGTGCAGCTTCTTGCCATTTATCTTGGCTTTGTAAATTTTCTATTTCTTCAAAATTAACACTGTAAAGTAAAATTTTTGCAGAATTTAAAGATTTTAATTTATCATTTATAGCTTGATTTATTGTTTTATAATAAGTAATAGTACTTTCAAAACTCATTCCGCCATAATACCAATGGTTTTCATTTTTCTCCTTAAGAATTAATTTTTGAGTTATTTTATTACAATATATTTCATAGAAATATGATTTATTTTTAAATAAATAAATATATTTTAATATTTTTATTAAAATTTAAAATAATTTTTTAAACTATTTTCCAATCTATAGGAATTTTACCAACTTTTTTTAAAAATTCATTAGCCTTTGAAAAATGCTTACAACCTAAAAATCCTGTTCTAGCTAAAGGGCTTGGGTGGGCTGCTTTTAAAATCAAATGCTTAGTATTATCAATCAAAATCTCCTTGTTTTTTGCGTAATTTCCCCAAAGCATAAAAACAAGTCCTGATTTTTCATTGCTTAATTTATGTATTATAGCATCACTAAATTCTTGCCAACCCCACGAACTATGGCTAGCTGCTTTATTTGCTTCAACGCTAAGAATAGAATTTAAGAGCAAAACTCCTTGTTTTGCCCAAGAGCTTAAATCTCCGCTTTTTGCTGGAGTGATGTTTAAATCATTTTGCAATTCTTTAAAAATATTATTAAGACTTGGTGGGATTTTTATATTTTTTGGAACCGAAAAACTAAGCCCCATTGCTTGATTTGGTTGATGATAGGGATCTTGTCCTAGGATAATAATTTTAATTTCTTTTAAAGGACATAAATTAAAAGCATTAAAGATTAAATTCGCAGGCGGATAAATAACTATATTTTGATTAATCGCATTTAGGTATTGTTTTTTGATTTCTAGAAAATATTTTTTTTGAAATTCGTCTCTTAAAAATTCTTTCCAGTCATCATTTATTTTAATCTTATCTATGTTTATTGTAATTTCTTCCATATTATTCCTAATTATTTAAATTATTAAAAATTTTTATTCTAACAAAAAAGCTTACAAAAATATATTAATTTTTTTTGAAGTAAATAAAATTTTTTATATTAATAAAAATTAAATATAAAGACATAATTAGGATATAAAAATACTTAATTTATTGTATTTGAAAGTAGTTTATTTATTAACCAATTATTAACTAAAAATGCAATATCATTATTTTATGATTTAAATCAAAAATTTTTGATTTTAAATTAAAATATTTTTATGAAAGGTTCAAAATGGGAACAAGAAAAGAACATGATTTTATTGGGGAATTAGAAATCTCTGATGAGGTTTATTATGGAGTGCAAACTTTTAGAGCTGTTGAAAATTTTGATATTTCTCATGATAGATTAAAAGATTTTCCTCGCTTTGTTAGAGCTTTGGCTAGAGTAAAAAAAGCTGCAGCTATGGCAAATCATGAATTAGGTCTTTTGGATAAAAATATTCAAGATGCGATTATTAAAGCGTGCGATAAAATTTTAGAAGGGGGGTATTATGATCAATTTGTAGTAGATATGATCCAAGGAGGTGCTGGAACAAGTACAAATATGAATGCTAATGAAGTTATAGCAAACATAGGGCTTGAACTTATGGGTCATAAAAAAGGTGAATACCAATATCTTCATCCAAATGATCATGTTAATTTAAGCCAAAGTACTAATGATGCTTATCCTACAGCTTTACACCTTGCCTTGCATGATTATTTAAGTGATTTGGCAAAAGCTATGGAACATCTAAAAAAAGCTTATGAGAGAAAAGCTGAAGAATTTAAAGATGTTCTTAAAATGGGTAGAACCCAACTGCAAGATGCTGTACCTATGACTTTAGGTCGCGAATTTAAAACTTTTGCTGTAATGATAGGTGAAGATATACAAAGAGTATTAGAAGCTAGAAAATTGATTTTAGAGATCAATTTGGGTGGAACTGCTATTGGAACGGGAATTAATTCTCATCCTGATTATCCCAAGGTTGTAGAAAGAAAAATAAGAGAAGTGACAGGTTTTGAATATACTGTGGCTGAGGATTTGATTGAGGCGACTCAAGATACGGGAGCTTATGTACAAATTTCAGGTGTTTTAAAACGTGTTGCAACAAAACTTTCTAAAGTATGTAATGACTTAAGACTTTTAAGTAGTGGTCCAAAATGTGGTCTTAATGAAATTAATCTTCCAAAAATGCAACCAGGTAGTTCTATCATGCCAGGTAAGGTAAATCCTGTTATTCCTGAAGTAGTTAATCAAGTTTGTTATTTTGTTATCGGAGCAGATGTAACTGTAACTTTTGCTTGCGAGGGTGGACAATTACAACTTAATGTTTTTGAACCAGTTGCAGCGTATAGCTTATTTAATTCTATTGTAATGCTAGAAAAAGCAATGTATACTTTAGCTGATAAATGTATAGATGGTATTACTGCAAATGAAAAAATTTGTTCAGACTTTGTCTATAATTCAGTAGGTATAGTAACAGCTTTAAATCCTTATATTGGCTATGAAAATTCAGCCTCTATAGCTAAAGAGGCAATGAATACTGGAAAAAGAGTGGCTGATATTGTACTTGAAAGAGGGCTTTTAAGTAAAGAACAAATTGATGAAATTTTAACTCCATCAAATATGCTAAATCCTCACATGGAAGCTAAAAAATAGCACTTAGGATTTAATATGGATATAATGATAATTTTGCAAGTAATCGTCCTTCTTGGGGCGATTTTTATCGGTATTCGTTTAGGCGGTATTGCTATAGGTTATGCTGGAGGATTAGGCGTAGTTATACTAGGACTTGTTTTAGGTATGAAACCTGGTAATATTCCTTGGGATGTTATTTTAATTATTGCTGCAGCTATTGCAGCAATTTCTGCTATGCAACAAGCAGGTGGACTTGATTATATGGTAAGGGTGACAGAAAAAATTTTAAGATCAAGCCCTAAATTTATAAATTATTTAGCTCCAGCTTGTGGATGGTTGCTTACAATCTTAGCAGGAACAGGAAATGCAGTATTTTCTTTAATGCCTGTTGTAGTCGATGTTGCAAAATCTCAAAACATAAAACCTAGTGTTCCGCTTTCGTTAATGGTTGTTTCTTCGCAAATTGGAATCACTGCTTCTCCTGTGAGTGCAGCTGTGGTTTATATGAGCGGAGTTTTAGAGCCGCTTGGATGGAATTATCCAACTTTAATTGGAATTTGGATCAGTACAACTTTTATAGCTTGCATACTTGCAGCTTTTATAGTGAGTTTAATCACTCCTATGGATTTAAGCAAAGATAGTGTTTATCAAGAACGCTTAAAAGCAGGACTTGTTAAAGATGCAAGATCTATTTTACATGGTGAAGATAAACCAGGTGCTAAACTTTCAGTAGGAATTTTCTTGATCACTGTTTTGGCAGTTGTACTTTATGCAACTGCAATTTCAAGCAATATTAAATGGATTGATCCTGTTGTGGTTCCAAGAGATGCAGCTATTATGAGCTTTTTACTTACTGCAGCAACTTTGATCACTTGGCTTTGTAAAGTTGAACCAGGTAAAATTCTTGACACTAGTGTATTTAAAAGCGGTATGACTGCTTGTGTTTGCGTTTTTGGTGTAGCATGGCTTGGAAATACTTTTGTTGCAGGACACGAAGCTTCTATTAAAGAAGTAGCAGGCGACTGGGTTAAACAAACCCCTGCTATGTTAGCAGTTGCATTTTTCTTTGCAAGTATGCTTTTATATTCTCAAGCAGCAACTGCAAAGGCCATTGTACCTGTAATTATCACTGCTTTAGGAATTTCAGCAGCAAATCCGCACGATTCTTATATGCTTGTAGCTTGTTTTGCAGCAGTTTCGGCACTTTTTGTGCTTCCAACTTATCCAACCTTACTTGGTGCTGTGCAAATGGATGATACAGGAACGACTAGAATTGGTAAATTTATATTTAATCACTCTTTCTTTATACCAGGAGTTTTAGCTATTGCAATTGCTGTAGCATTAGGCTTTGTATTAGCTCCTATGCTTATTTAAATCAAACCCTAGGTTTTTCTCTCCTAGGGTTAAAATTTTTTCATTAGTTTTTAAGTATATACTACGCTATAATATTCATTTTTAATTTTCTTTAAGAAAGGAATTTAATGAAGATAAAAGTTGGGTTGATTTTTTCAGGTATTGTTTGCCTTTTTTTAACAGCCTGTGTTAATCAGGTTAAACAAAATACAACATTTGAAAATGCTTTAACACAAAAATATTGTGGTGATGATTTTTTCAATCAAAATTTAGAAAAAATTAAAAAAAATGATGATGTCATTTATACAGGATTAAATGCAGGTTTGATTGCTAGAAATTGTAGTGATTTTAACAAAAGTAATGTATTTTTTGATGCTGCGGAAGAATCTTATAAATATGATGTGGATTTAGAAAATGTAGGCTCTAAAGCAGCTAAATTTGTTGGTACAACCTTGCTTAATGATACTATAGTTGATTATGATGGTTCTTTATATGAAAGAATTATGGTTAATATATATAAAGCTCTAAACTATATGGAAGAAGATGATTATGAAAATGCAAGAGTTGAGTTTAATCGTGCTTTAATGCGTCAAGATAAGGCAAAAGAATATTTTGCTAAAGAAATTGAAAAAAATCGTGCTGATTTAGATAAGGCAAAAGAAGATAAAAATTATGATAAAAATATGAATGAAAATTCAAAAGTTATAGAAGAGCAATATGACAACTTATTTAAAGAATTTGATACAACAAAAAATTTCATAAATCCTTATGCGACTTATCTTGCTTCAATATTTTTCTTTATGGATAAAGATTATAGAAAAGCTGCAGATTTATTTAGAGAAGTAGCTATTATTTATCCAAAAAATAAAACTATCAAAAAAGAGGCTAAAATTTTTAAAGAATATGCCACAAAAATAAAAGTCAAAAAAGCTAAAAAATATGTTTTTGTAGTTTATGAAAATGGATTTGGTGTAGTTAAGGATGAATTTGCTTTAACCTTACCTTTTATAGTGGATAAAAAAATTATTAGCACAAATATTGCTTTACAAACCTTGAAAAAAAGGGAAGCTTCTTTTGCAAATTTAAATATAAATGGTCAAAATACAAATGATTTTGTAGATTTAGACAATATTGTCGCTACTGAATTTAAAATAAATATGCCTGTAATGATTGCTAAAGCCTTAGCTCAAACTATAATTAAAACCACTTTAAATGTAGCTGTTGCAAATAATGACTCTACAGGTGGATGGCTAAGTCTTGCAACAGCAGTAGCAACTGCTGCAACCAACAAAGCTGATGTGCGTTCTTGGAGAGGTTTGCCAAAAAGCATTGCCATAGCAATAATAGAAAACGACGGAAATTTAGAAATCAAAGATCCACAAGGCAATATTTTGTTTCAAAAATCATTGGATAAAAATAAAAATGCTCTTGTGATAGTGCGTTCTTTTGCTCCGTATTTACCTGCAAGTGTTGCTATCATGGAAAAATAAGGCTAAAAGATGAAAAAAATTATTTTATTTATTTTAATGTTTTTACTTAGTGCTTGTGCACCAAGTTATCAAATAAATTCAAATCAAAATACTGTAATTTTAGGTTCAAATTTACCAAAAAGTTTAGTAAAACAGTTTCAAAAGCGTATAAATAGCAATGGTTATTTAGAATTTGAAGTGATTTTACGCAGTACTTTTGCTAAAGATTTAATTTATAAAGTGGATTGGTTAGATAAAGATGGTTTTGTGCTAAGAGATGTTTTAAATGAGGACTATCAAGCCCTTAGAATTCCAGCAGGACAAGAGGTGATTCTTCGTAAACTTGCATCTGATACAAGAGCGAAGGATTTTAGATTAGAAATTAAAGTAAAAAATTAATCTCATTTTAGGAAGGATAAATCATGAAAAAAACAAAAATTTTAGGAACAGCTCTTATTGGAGCTTTGCTTTTTAGTGGTTGTGCGCAAACAGCTTATACAGATGGAAAGGCAAGTCAGGTGAAAAAAGACGATGCTTTAACCTTGGGTCTTGATAGACAAGATTTTGAAAGTGCAGCTGAAACTATGATAAATAGTATGTTAAGCGATCCTGCTTTTGCAAATATTAAACCAGGTACAAGAAAGGTTATTGCTATTGGTAGGGTTGTGAATGATACCCCGCAAAGAATCGATACTGAAAAACTTACCGCAAAAATCACTTCTGCATTAAGAAAATCAGGTAAATTTGTTCTAACTTCAGCAGTTGCTGCAGGCGGAGCACTTGATAGCATGAGTGAAGATGTAAGAGAATTAAGAGATAATGATGAGTTTAATCAAAAAACCATAGCAAAAAAAGGGACATTGGTATCGCCTGATTTTTCTCTTGCGGGTAAAATTAGACAAGATAATGTAAAACTTAGCAATGGTAAAACTCAAGTAGAATACTTTTTCTTACTAAGACTTACTGATTTAACATCAGGTTTAGTTTATTGGGAAGATGAACAAACTATCGATAAAACCGGTTCTAGTAAATCAGTTACTTGGTAAAATAAAAATTAATTTATGAATAAAATTTTTAGCTCAAGTGTTTAGCTTGGGCTTTTTTTATGATTTTTAAAAGGATACGAAATGAAAAAAATATTATTTATCGGCTCTTTAGTTATGGCAAGTTTACTTTATGCACAAGGTTCCCAGCCTGTAGAAATTATTGAGCCAGAACAAACAGAACAAACACCAGTTACAAAACCTAAAACAGAGAATTTATCAAATCTTATGAATAAAGCGAGCAAAGCTCTTAAAAGAAAAAATCCTGAAGCTGTAGTTTATACTGCAAAAGCTTCTATTGATGTAGGACCTGATGATTCGCAATATTATGATTATTTAGCAACTGCTTATTCCGAAGCTGTTTTAAAGCTTAAAGCTAATATGGTTTTATCAAAAGCAGGGATAATTGCTGTTAAAGAAACTTTATCTTATTTTCATAAAACCATTCCTGATGATAAATTAAATCAAGAAATGCAAAAAAAAGCAGATGTAGAACTAAAAAAATTACAAGAAAAACAAGCAGATGCAGATAAAATTTTTGATTTTATAGGTAAGCTTATATCTGAATTTGCGCAAAAACTACCACCTGAAAAACAAGATTCTAAATTTGTAGCAGAACTTGAAGATAAAATTTTTGAAAACACTTATAATCAAGGTTTTACAAAAACTGCCATGGATGAAATTACAGGATTAATTCCTTATGAAACTTTTATAGTAAATGATGAAGATGGCTATCAAGTAGGTGTTTTAGCTTATACTACGCCAAATTCTTTACAACTTGCTAGAGATTTAAAACAAGGACATCAATCAAAACCTACAGATAAAAAAGAACAATGCAAAAATCCTGATGATATAGCTGATGCTATGGATGATGATGCATTGCTTTCTCATTTGGGTATAAAATACTTTTTTAATGAAAATTGTCGTCCAGCAATTTTAGCTTATGGTATGTCTTCTTTCATAAAAGAAGAAGGAATGAATGCAGATTATCAAGAAGAGGAAGAAGAGCGTGCTAAAGGCAGAGCAGATGCTTTCATATCATCGTTTTTATCTTCTTCGGTATCAGCAAACATTAAAGATAGCTCAACAAAAGAAAAAATAAAAAAAGCTATGATTAAAGCTGTTGCCCAAGGAGATACTACTAATTACAATACAAAAAAAACAGGACCTCAAACTTCATTAATAAAAGAAATGTCAAAAGATTTCAGTGCTGATTCAAGTATGAGTTTATTAGGAATTGAAGATGCTAGAATTTGGAGTGTGGATAAGGGGGATTATAGAGTAGTAGGTGCGATACGTTATTATTCTATGGGCAGTATAGAAGCTGCTAATAAAAGATTTGATCCAAACTATGGGGCAACACCAAAATCTAGCACACCAAAAAAAGTTATACCTAGTGTAAAACACTCATCAAACCTTGATGTAGATGATTTTTAAGGAAAATCAATGAGAGTTTTATTTGTATCACTAGTTTTTTTTGCATTTTTAAATGCTAAAGTTGTCACCACTAGCACGACAAAACAAGCACAAGGAGAAGGTTATGGTGTTACTTACGAACAAGCCGTGGGTAAAGCTTTAGCTGATGCCATATCTCGTATGTATGGTGGTAGTTTAAGTCAAAGTACAAATTTTAAAACTAAAAGTACAAAAGACAAAAATGGACAAAATTTAGAAAAAAGCTTCAATGATGAAATTCGTCGTGCTACAAAAGGTAGTTTTGACTCTTATGAAGTGATTTCTAAAATCCAAACCAATGACGGGTTTAATGTTAAAGTTGTGATTAAAAAAACCACAACAACAAAAAAGTATCAAGCTCCAGGTTTAAGTGCAGATAATAGAAGAAGTATTACTGTTTTTGATTCTACTCCAGATGCTGCAAAAAGAGGTATAGGCTCAGCTTTGCAACAAAAAATCATTTCTGATTTATTGCAAAGTCGTAAATTTAATGTTTTAGACCGTGATTCTAGTGGCTATTATGAAATGGAAAAAGCTTTAATCAAAAGTGGCGACGCAGCTAGCGATGAAGTTTATAAACTTAAAAATGTGTTAGCAACAGATTATATTTTATTGTTTTCTATTTCAGGACTTGAAGGTAAACAAAAAACAAGCAATTTAACAGGAAAAAGCAAAACTGAAATTGAAGTTATCGTAGATTATCGTGTGCTTTTATTTGCTACAAGACAAATTAAATTTTCTAATACTTTAAGTATGAAAGTCAATCTTAAAGACAATAGTCTTAGTGCCAATGAAGCTGCACTCAAACAAATTGCAAATCGTATTGCAGGAGATATTTTAAATGCAATTTATCCTTTAAAGGTTGCAGCTGTTGAAAACAATGAAGTGGTATTTTCTCAAAGCTTAAATCAAGGTGATGTTTATGAATGTTTTGCTCTTGGCAAGGCTATAAAAGATACTTATACAAAAGAAAATACAGGAAGAGTAGAAAGCAAAACAGGAAGTATTGAAATCACTCGCACAAGCCCTAAACTTTCTTATGCAAAAATCACAGAAGGTAGTGTAAAAGTGGGCGATATTTGTAGACCTTTAATTGGTAGCAATAGTGGAAATGGCTACACTATAGGTCGTGATGCAAATTATCAAACCCAAGAAGGCGGCGGAGTAAATCTAGGCTTTTAAATTTTTAGAGTTTGATTTTTCTCAAACTCTAAATCCTTTCTTAAATTCATCAAAAATTAAAGAAAAATTTTGTAAAATCGAAATTTTATTAAACCACTAAAGCTTTTAAATCCGTTATTGCGGTGCTTTATGGTACTACCAATTTATAAGGAAAAGCAATGTATGCTATTATCAAACACAGCGGAAAGCAATACAAAGTAAGTGTTGGCGATGAGCTAAAACTAGATCACTTTGAAGCTGAAAGCAAAGCAAGTATTGAAGTAAGCAAAGTTCTTGCTATCAATGATAAAGAATTAAAGGTAGGTGCGCCTTTCGTAGCAGGTGCAAAAGTTGTTTTGGAAGTGATCAATCACGGAAAAGATAAAAAAGTTGTGATTTACAAAAAAAGACGCAGAAAAGATTCTAAACTCAAACGCGGTTTTAGAAGACAATTTACTCGCGTTGTAGTAAAAGATATCAAAGCTTAAGGAGTAAAGAATGGCACACAAGAAAGGTCAAGGTTCAACTCAAAATAACCGCGATTCTATAGGTCGTCGTTTAGGTGTTAAAAAATTTGGTGGCGAGTTTGTTAGAGCTGGAAATATCATCATCCGCCAAAGAGGAACTGCAACTCATGCAGGTAACAATGTAGGTATGGGAAAAGATCATACTATCTTTGCTTTGATTGATGGTTTTGTAAAATTCGAAAGAAAAGACAAAGACAGAAAAAAAGTTTCTGTATATCCTGCATAAGTTTTTAGGACGCTTTTTAGCGTCTTGAAAACTTTAAATTTATAAATTTAACTTCTTTTATTTACTCAAATTTAGCTTTATAAATTTAAAGTCAAAGGCAATTTAAATGTTTATTGATAGTGTTAAAATTACTTTAGCTTCAGGCGATGGTGGTAAAGGTGCTGTAAGTTTTCGTCGTGAAAAACATGTTCCACTTGGTGGCCCTGATGGGGGAGATGGTGGAAATGGTGGTGATATTATTTTCGTATGTGATAATAATACCCACACTCTTGTAAATTTCAAAGGCAAAAGAGAATTACGCGCACAAAATGGTGCTGGTGGAATGGGACGTAATAAAAATGGCAAAAAGGGTGAAAATTTAGAACTCATAGTGCCTGAAGGAACGCAAGTTATTGATGCGCAAACCAATGAAATTTTACTCGATCTTACCAAAGAAGGACAAAGAGAGCTTTTTTTAAAAGGTGGAAAAGGCGGACTTGGCAACACTCATTTTAAACACGCCACTAATCAACGTCCTGATTACGCACAACCTGGCATAAAAGGAGAAAGTCGCTTAGTCAGACTTGAGCTTAAACTTATTGCCGATGTAGGGCTTGTAGGCTTTCCAAATGTGGGAAAATCTACTCTTATAAGCGTTGTTTCAAATGCAAAACCTGAAATTGCAAATTATGAATTTACCACTCTTACTCCAAAACTTGGACTCGTGGATGTAGATGAGTATAATTCCTTTGTTATGGCTGATATTCCAGGGATTATCGAAGGAGCAAGTGGAGGCAAAGGCTTAGGACTTGCCTTTTTAAAGCACATAGAAAGAACGAGCTTTTTGCTTTTTGTATTAGATCCTATAAGGCAAATGCCTTTAAAAGAACAATTTATAGTGCTAAGAAAGGAACTTGAAAAATTTTCCAGTGAACTTTTTGGGCGTAAATTTGGTATCATGATTTCAAAAAGTGATAGTGTTAATTTAGGAGAAGAATTTGCCGAGCAAATTGCTTTAAACATTAATGAGTTAGAAAATTATCTCAAAGAAATAAATAACTCACAAAGCTTTTTAATCAAAGTCTCAAGCCTTGAAAAAACAGGACTTAAAGAACTTAAATTCATGCTTTTAGAAGAAATTAAAACTTTAAGAAATAACAAATAAAAATTTTAACAATCTAGGAAGTGTTTTATATTAAAAATTTCAAACACTCCCTATTTTTTCAAAAAATAACTAGTTTATATGAAATTTTGGCTAAAATTATAAAAATTTTTTAAGGAATAAGCATGAAAAGAATAGTTGTTAAAGTGGGTTCTCATGTGATTAGCGAAGAAAACACTTTAAGTTTTGAGCGTCTTAAAAATTTAGTCGCATTTTTAGCTAAACTCATGGAAAAATATGAAGTGATTTTAGTAACTTCAGCGGCTATTTCAGCAGGACACGCCAAACTAGATATCGATAGAAAAAACCTCATTAATAAACAAGTTTTAGCTGCTATTGGACAACCTTTTTTAATCAGTGTTTATAACGAGCTTTTAGCCAAGTTTGGCAAACTAGGCGGACAAATTTTACTTACAGGTAAGGATTTTGACTCTAGAAAAGCTACTAAACACGCAAAAAATGCTATCGATATGATGATAAATTTAGGAATTTTGCCTATTATTAATGAAAATGACGCTACAGCCATAGAAGAAATTGTCTTTGGTGATAATGATAGCCTAAGTGCTTATGCTACGTATTTTTTTGATGCGGATTTGCTTGTGATTTTAAGCGATATTGATGGATTTTACGATAAAAATCCTAGTGAATTTAGTGATGCAAAGCGTTTAGAAAAAATCACTCATATTAAAGAAGAATGGCTACAAGCAACCATAAAAACAGGTAGTGAGCACGGAACAGGTGGTATAGTAACCAAACTTAAAGCAGCTAAATTTTTACTTGAACACAATAAAAAAATGTTTTTAGCAAGTGGCTTTAATCTAAATGTAATTGAAACCTTTTTGCTTGAAAATAAACAAATAGGCGGAACTTTGTTTGAGTGATTAATTTATTAAATTCTCTTTTAAAATCAAATAAGCTATAATTAAAACTTTTAATTTCACACAAAGCGAAAAAATGAAAAAAATTATTTTTATGGGTACTCCATCTTATGCAACTTGTATTTTAAAAGCACTAGTAGAAAATGAAAATTTTAAACTCGTAGCACTTTTTACTCAGCCTGATAAAGCTGTAGGTAGAAAGCAAATTTTAACTCCAAGTGATACTAAGGCTTTTTTAAGTCAAAATTATTCTAGTATTCCTATTTTTACTCCAAGTTCTTTAAAAGATGAAAATATTATAAGAGAGATTAAGGATTTAAATCCTGATTTTATCGTGGTTGCTGCCTATGGAAAAATTTTACCTAAAGCCATTTTGGATTTAGCACCTTGTGTGAATTTGCACGCTTCTTTACTTCCAAAATACCGTGGTGCCAGTCCGATTCAAAGTGCGATTTTAAATAAAGATGAAAAAAGTGGAGTTTGCACCATGCTCATGGAAGAAGGGCTTGATACAGGTGCTATACTTGAAAGCTTAGAGTGTGATATAAAAGATAAAAATTCAAGTGAAGTTTTTGAACTTTTAGCAAATTTGGCCGCTAAGCTCATCCTCACTACTCTTTTAAATTTTGATAAAATTACCCCTAAAAAACAAGAGGAAAGTCTAGCAACGCTTTGTAGAAAAATCAAAAAAGAAGATGGGCTTATAAATTTGCAAAATGCAAGAGAACTTTATCAAAAATATCTAGCTTTTACCCCTTGGCCTGGAGTTTTCTTGGAAAATGGACTTAAATTCTTAGAACTTGAACTTGTGGATGAATTAAAACAAAATGCTAGGATGGGTGAAATTTTAGAATTAGAAAAAGAAAGTTTTTTGCTTGCTTGCAAACAAGGAGTTTTGCGTATTAAAAAACTTCAAGAAAGTGGAAAAAAAGCTCTTGATGGTAGGACTTATTTAAATGGAAAAAGGCTTAAAAGTGAAGATAGTTTGTGTTGAAAGTATAGACTCAACTCATCTTTTTTTATGCGAGCAAATACGCAATGGAAAGATTGATGAAAATTTTGCTATTTATGCTTTAGAACAAACAAATGGAGTTGGAAGTAGGGAAAATTCTTGGCAAAGCTCTAAAGGAAATTTACATCTTTCTTTTTGTATTAAAGAAGAAGATTTACCAAAAGATTTACCTTTAGCTTCTGTGAGTATTTATTTTGCTTATTTACTTAAAGAAGTTTTACAAGAAAAAGGTTCTAAAATTTGGCTTAAATGGCCTAACGATCTATATTTAGATGATAAAAAAGCTGGAGGGGTTATAAGTGCTAAAATTTCAAATTTTATCATAGGCGGTATGGGTTTAAATCTCAAATTTTCACCCCAAAATACAGCTTTATGCGATATAGAAATTTCGCTTAAAGATTTAGTGAGTGAGTTTTTGCAAAAAGTAGAAAAAAAAATTTTATGGAAGAATATTTTTAGCAAGTATATGTTAGAATTTGAAAAATCAAGAAAATTTAGCGTCCATCATGAAGGTAAAGTTTTTTCACTTGAAAATTCTTTTTTGTATGAAGATGGTTCAATTTTACTAGGTGATAAAAGGGTGTATAGTTTAAGATGAGCGAAATTATTACAATAGCAAATCAAAAAGGTGGAGTAGGAAAGACTACAACAGCAGTAAATTTAGCCGCTTCTTTAGCTGTGGCTGAGAAAAAAGTACTTTTGATTGATGTTGATCCGCAAGCTAATGCGACTACAGGACTTGGTTTTAATCGTAATAATTATGAATATAATATTTACCATGTTTTTATAGGAAGAAAAAAGCTTTCAGATATTATTTTAAAAACAGAATTGCCACAACTTCATTTAGCTCCTTCAAATATAGGTCTTGTAGGTATAGAGCAAGAGCTTGCTAAAGGTGAAAATAATGAGAAAAAAATGCTGCTTAAAAATCAAATTCAAGAAGTGATTGATGAGTATGATTTTATTATTATTGATTCTCCGCCTGCTCTTGGAAGTATTACTATAAATGCTTTTGCAGCAAGTGATAGCGTAATTATCCCTATACAGTGTGAATTTTATGCGCTTGAGGGTGTAGCTATGGTTTTAAATACAATTAAAATTATCAAAAAAACTATTAATTCTAAACTCAGGGTTCGTGGATTTTTACCGACAATGTATAGCTCTCAAAATAATCTTTCTAAAGATGTTGTAGATGATTTGAAACAAAATTTTAAAAAACAACTTTTTACTATTAATGGAAATGAAGATGACTTTATTGTGATCCCTCGCAATGTAAAACTTGCAGAAAGTCCAAGTTTTGGAAAGCCTATAATTCTTTATGATATTAAATCACCAGGTTCTGTTGCTTATCAAAATTTGGCGTATTCTATATTAGGATAATTATAATGGGGTTAAATAAAGATAGAGGTTTAAGCAGTTTAATTAGTGATATGGATACTGTTTATAGTAAAGAATTAGGTTTTGATAAAAATCAAAGCACTATGATAGAAATTGATCAAATTTCACCTAATCCATTCCAGCCAAGAAAGAATTTTGATCAAGAAGCTTTAGATGAGCTTGCTAATTCTATCAAAGAATTTGGACTTATTCAGCCTATTATTGTATTTAAAAAAAATAATAAATTTATTTTAATTGCTGGAGAACGTCGCTTAAGAGCAGTGAAAGCATTAGGAAAAAAAGAAATTCTAGCTTTTATTGCTGATATTGATGAGAATAAGCTTAGAGAATTGGCTCTTATTGAAAATATACAAAGAGAGAATTTAAACCCTATCGAGCTTGCTAATTCTTATAAGGATTTAATGCAAGTTCATAAAATTACTCAAGAGAATTTAGCAGAACTTATTCATAAGTCTCGTACTCAAATAACAAATACTTTAAGACTTCTGAATTTAGATATTAGAACTCAAGAGTTGATTGCTTCTGGAAAAATTTCTCAGGGTCATGCTAAAGTTTTGGTTGGTTTAGATCAAAAAGATGAAAAAATGTTGGTTGATAGCATAATAGGTCAAAAACTTAATGTTAGAGATACTGAAAAAATAGTTAAAAAAATAAAAAATAATGAAAGCTTATCTAATCAAGAATTTGAAGATGAAATAAAAAAATTAAAACAAATACTAAATCGCTTTGGATTTGACTGCAAAAATAAAAATAATGATTTTGTAATTCATTTAGAAAATATTGATAAAATTAAAAAATTAATCAAAATGCTTGAAAAGCTTTAACCAAAATCTTAGCTTTTTATGGTAAAATAGTCCTTCAAAAATTCTAACCAAGGAGAATTATGTTTGAAGATATGCATACTTCGATAATGCTTGCTACTATGGCTATTTTTTTAGCTATGATAGTTATTTTAAATAGTATGTTGTATAAGCCGCTTTTAAAATTTATGGATGAAAGAAATGATTCTATAAAAAATGATGAGAATAAAGTAAAAGAAAATTCTCAAGAAGTTTTAGGTGTGAATGATGAATTAGAAGCTATTCATATTAACACTAGAGAAGAAATTCAAAAAATTAAACAAAGTGCTATAGCTGCTGCTAAAGAAGAGGCAGAGCAAATTCTTAGAAGCAAGAAAGAAGAATTAGAAAGAAAAATGGCCAGCTTTTATGCAGATCTAACTCTTCAAAAAAAAGAGTTGCAAGAACATTTAAACATACATTTACCTGAGCTTAAGCAAGCTTTGCAAAATAACATAAAGAAAATTTAAGAGGAGAGAAATGAGTAAGTTATTATTTATTGTATTTTTGCTACCTTTGTATGCTTTTGGCGCATCAAATGGTAGTGGAGAATATGATATTATTCCAAGGACTATTAATTTTCTAATTTTTGTGGCTATATTGTATTATTTCGTTGCAACTCCATTTAAAAATTTTTACAAAAATCGTATTGTAAAAATTTCTTCTAAACTTGATGAAATTCAAAAAAAACTTTTAGAAAGCAAAGCTAAGAAATTAGATACGATGAAAAAACTTGAAGAAGCTAAAGCAAATGCTGCTGCTGCTTTAGTTACAGCAAAAAAAGAAGCTGAAATCTTAGTTCAAAATATTAAGAAAGAAACTCAAGATGAGTTAGATTTACTTCAAAAACATTTCGAGGAACAGAAAGATTATGAATTTAGAAAAATGGAAAAAGAATTAGTATTAAATACTTTAAATGAAATTTTTTCTGATCCAAATATGACATTAAAACAGAGTGAAATAATAGAACTTATGATGAAGAAGGTATCTTAAATATGGAAAATATAATTGCAAGAAGATATGCAAAAGCGATAGCTTCAAGAGCTGATATAAATGATTTTTATCAGAATTTGTGTATTTTAAATTCTGCTTTTGTTTTGCCAAAATTTAAAAATATTATAGAATCTAATGAGATTAAAAAAGAAAGAAAAATGGAATTTCTTGATTCTTTTTTTGATATTAAAAATTCTAGTTTTCAAAATTTTTTAAGACTTTTGATTGAAAATTCAAGATTAGAATGCATTCCTCAAATAGTTAAAGAACTTGAAAGACAAAAAGCTTTTAAAGAAAATATTTTTGTTGGTATTGTGTATTCTAAAGAAAAATTAAGTCAAGAAAATCTTAAAGATCTTGAAGTAAAACTTAACAAAAAATTTGATGCAAATATTAAATTAAACAATAAAATCAGTCAAGATGATAGTGTTAAAATAGAATTAGAAGAATTAGGTTATGAACTTTCTTTTTCTATGAAAGCTCTTCAAAATAAGCTAAACGAATATATATTGAAAATTATCTAAGGAGAAAAAGTAAATGAAATTTAAAGCTGATGAGATCAGTTCAATAATCAAAGAAAGAATTGAAAATTTTGATTTAAATCTTGAAATTGAAGAAACAGGAAAAATTATTTCTGTAGCTGATGGTGTTGCTAAGGTATATGGACTTAAGAATATTATGGCTGGAGAAATGGTAGAATTTGAAAATGGTGATAAAGGAATGGCCTTAAACCTTGAAGAGTCGAGTGTAGGTATTGTTATACTTGGAAAAGGAGAAGGTTTAAAAGAAGGTGCTTCTGTAAAAAGACTTAAGAAATTACTTAAAGTTCCAGTAGGTGAGGCTTTGATTGGCCGTGTTGTAAATGCTTTAGGTGAGCCAATTGATGCTAAAGGTGTGATCAATGCTAATGAATATCGTTTTGTTGAAGAAAAAGCAAAAGGTATTATGGCGAGAAAAAGTGTTCATGAGCCTTTACATACAGGAATTAAAGCTATTGATGCACTTGTGCCAATTGGTCGTGGTCAAAGAGAGCTTATCATAGGCGATAGACAAACAGGTAAAACTACTGTTGCTGTTGATACTATTATATCTCAAAGAGGTCAAGGAGTTATCTGTATATATGTTGCAATTGGTCAAAAGCAAAGTACAGTGGCACAAGTGGTTAAAAGACTAGAAGAACATGGTGCTATGGAATATACTATTGTTGTAAATGCTGGTGCTTCAGATCCTGCAGCTTTACAGTACTTAGCTCCATATACTGGTGTAACCATGGGTGAATTTTTTAGAGACAACGCAAAACATGCTTTAATTGTTTATGATGATTTGAGCAAGCATGCTGTAGCTTATCGCGAAATGTCTTTGATTTTACGTCGTCCTCCAGGTCGTGAAGCTTATCCAGGCGATGTTTTTTACCTTCATTCAAGATTGCTTGAAAGAGCAAGCAAGCTAAATGATGAATTAGGTGCTGGTTCTTTGACGGCATTGCCGATAATTGAAACACAAGCAGGAGATGTTTCTGCTTATATTCCAACTAATGTTATTTCAATTACAGATGGACAAATTTTCTTAGAAACTGATTTATTTAACTCAGGAATTCGTCCTGCAATTAATGTTGGTTTATCAGTATCTCGTGTAGGTGGGGCTGCTCAAATTAAAGCTACAAAACAAGTTTCAGGCACATTAAGACTTGACCTTGCTCAATATAGAGAGCTTCAAGCTTTTGCACAATTTGCTAGTGATTTAGATGAGGCAAGTAGAAAACAACTTGAACGTGGACAAAGAATGGTTGAACTCTTAAAACAACCACCTTATTCTCCGCTTAGCGTTGAAAAACAAGTAGTTTTAATTTTTGCAGGAACCAAAGGTTTCTTAGATGATATTGCTGTTTCTAGAATTAAGGAATTTGAAGATGGAATTTATCCTTTTATTGAGGCAAAACATCCAGATATTTTTGAGCAAATTCGCTCTAAAAAAGCTTTAGATTCTGATTTGGAAGAAAAACTAGCTAAAGCCATTAATGAGTTTAAAGCAAATCATTTATAAGGTCTTTTATGTCTAATTTAAAAGAAATTAAAAGAAAAATTAAAAGTGTTCATAACACTCAAAAGACTACAAATGCTATGAAGCTAGTTTCTACTGCTAAGTTAAAAAAAGCAGAAGAAGCAGCTAAAAGATCAAAAATTTATGCACAAAAAATCGATGAAATTTTGAGTGAAATTTCATTTCAGATCAATAAAATTGTTCACAATGAAGATGATGTGCGTTTATCTTTGTTTCATAAAAAAGAACAAATTAAAACCGTAGATTTAATATTTATTACTGCAGATAAAGGCTTATGCGGTGGTTTTAATATTAAGACTTTAAAAACAGTAAGTGAAATGCTAAAAGAATATGAAGCAAAAAATATTAATATTCGTCTTAGAGCTATAGGTAAAACTGGGATTGAATATTTTAATTTTCAAAAAATAGAATTGTTAGAGAAATATTTCCATCTTAGTTCTAGTCCTGATTATGAGAAAGCATGTGAAGTAATTCATGCTGCTGTAGATGATTTTTTAAATGGAAATACAGATGAAGTGATTTTAGTTCATAATGGTTATAAAAATATGATTACCCAAGAACTTAAAATTAATCATCTTATTCCAGTTGAACCAAAGAGTATTGAACAGACTCATAATTCTCTTTTAGAGCTTGAACCAGAAGGAACTGAGCTTTTAGAAGATTTAATGAAAACATATTTCGAGTATAATATGTATTATGCATTAATCGATTCTTTGGCGGCAGAGCATAGTGCAAGAATGCAAGCTATGGATAATGCAACTAATAACGCAAAGGCAAGAGTGAAACAACTGAATTTAGCTTATAACAAAGCAAGACAAGAATCTATTACCACTGAGCTTATAGAAATTATCAGTGGTGTTGAATCAATGAAATAGTAAATTTTAAGGAGAAGATAAATAATGCAAGGATTTATTTCACAGGTATTAGGTCCGGTTGTTGATGTAGATTTTAACGACTATTTACCTCAAATTAATGAAGCAATTGTTGTAAATTTTGAAAGCGAAGGAAAAAAACATAAACTTGTTTTAGAAGTAGCAGCTCATTTAGGAGATAATAGAGTTAGAACTATTGCTATGGATATGACAGATGGTTTGGTAAGGGGCTTAAAAGCTAAGGCTTTAGGTGCTCCTATTAGTGTTCCTGTTGGCGAGAAAGTTTTAGGAAGAATTTTCAATGTTACTGGAGATTTGATCGATGAAGGTGAAGAAATTTCTTTTGATAAAAAATGGGCAATTCATAGAGATCCACCAGCTTTTGAAGATCAAAGCACAAAAAGTGAGATTTTTGAAACAGGGATTAAAGTTGTGGATTTACTTGCTCCTTATGCAAAAGGTGGTAAAGTAGGTCTTTTTGGTGGTGCAGGTGTTGGTAAAACTGTTATTATTATGGAGCTTATTCACAATGTTGCATTTAAGCATAGCGGCTATTCTGTATTTGCAGGTGTGGGTGAGAGAACTCGTGAAGGAAATGACCTTTATAATGAAATGAAAGAAAGCAATGTTTTAGACAAAGTTGCTCTATGTTATGGACAAATGAATGAACCACCAGGGGCAAGAAATCGTATTGCTTTAACAGGCTTAACAATGGCTGAGTATTTTAGAGATGAAATGGGTCTTGATGTGCTTATGTTTATTGATAATATCTTTAGATTTTCACAATCAGGTTCTGAAATGTCAGCACTTTTAGGAAGAATTCCATCAGCTGTGGGTTATCAACCAACCTTAGCAAGTGAAATGGGTAAATTCCAAGAAAGAATTACTTCAACTAAAAAAGGCTCAATCACTTCAGTTCAAGCTGTTTACGTTCCAGCCGATGACTTAACCGACCCAGCTCCAGCAACTGTTTTTGCTCACTTAGATGCTACAACGGTTTTAAATAGAGCTATTGCTGAAAAGGGTATTTATCCTGCAGTTGACCCACTTGACTCAACTTCAAGAATGCTTGACCCAAATATCATTGGAGAAGAACATTATAAAGTTGCTCGTGGTGTTCAATCAGTGCTTCAAAAATACAAAGATTTACAAGATATCATCGCCATTTTAGGTATGGATGAGCTTAGCGAAGAGGATAAACTTGTAGTTGAAAGAGCAAGAAAGATTGAAAAATTCTTATCACAACCATTTTTCGTTGCAGAAGTTTTCACAGGTAGCCCAGGAAAATATATAAGCCTTGAAGATACAATAGCAGGATTTAAGGGAATTTTAGAAGGTAAATATGATCATTTACCAGAAAATGCTTTCTATATGGTTGGAAATATAGATGAAGCTATTGCAAAAGCGGATAAATTAAAAGGTTAATTTATGAACGATTTGATTAATTTCGAGATAGTTACGCCTTTGGGTGTAATCTATCAAGGAGAAGTAAAATCTGTTACTTTACCGGGTAGTGAAGGAGAATTTGGCGTGCTTAAAGGACATGCTGCTTTGGTTTCTTCTTTAAAATCTGGAGTAATTGATATTGAAAAAGCTGATTTAAATCATGAATTAATTGCTATTGATGCTGGACATGCAAAAGTAGATGAAGATAAGATTTGCGTGTTAGCAAAGGGTGCGGTTTGGGTTTGTGGAAGTGATGAAAGTGAGATTGAAAAAAATCTTGCTCAAGCAAAAGATTTGATTAAATCTATGAGTTCTGATAATGCAGCTTTAGCAGCAACTTTTTCAAAACTTGATAATGCAAGGATGCATTAATGAATTTTGAAGCTATATTTCATTTTTTCAATGGTTCAAGTATTATTACTTATATAGTTTTATTATGGCTTTCTTTATATTTTATTTTAGCATTTAGTATTTTGTTTGCTAGATTGACTTATTTGGCTACATGGAGAAATAAGGAAAAAGAAAGTTTAGAAACTTTGCTCTTGGGTGAGAAGGATTTAAGTCGTACTGATTCGATTTTAAGAAAATGCAATGATACAACTTCAAATCATTTAGAAATCTATAAAAATTTAGCAAGTCGCCGCGCTTCTGCTGGACTTACTTGGCTTAGTATTATTGCTTCAACTTCACCTTTTATAGGTCTTTTTGGGACGGTTATTTCTATACTTGAAACTTTTGGTGGGCTTGGAACTCAAAATTCTTTAAGTATCATAGCTCCTAAAATCAGCGAGGCTTTAGTTGCTACAGGTTGTGGTATTTTAGTAGCAATTCCTGCTTATACATTTCATCTCATCATTAAAAGAAAAGCTTTTGAACTTTTAAGCATTATTGATAGCGAGATTAAAGTTATAAGTTCGAGTAAATAAGGTTAAAAATGATGCCATTTGATGATGAAAAACCTGAACTTAATATCACACCTTTAGTAGATATTATGCTTGTATTGCTTGCGATTTTAATGGTAACAGCTCCAAGCATTACTTATGAAGAAAAAATTAATCTTCCACAAGGTAGTCAAAAAAATACTAGCGCTCCAACTGTTAAGAGTTTAATTATTAGTATTAATGCAAAAAAAGAAATTTTTTTAAATCAAGAAAAATACGATTTTATAAGTTTTGCTGACAATCTTGCTCAAAGAAAAGCACAATTTAATACCGAAGATCCGGTTTTTATACGCGCTGATAAAAGCTTAAAATATGACGATGTTATTTCAGTCTTAAGAAGTGTAAAAAATTTAGGATTTAATAAAGTTGCTTTACAGACTGAATAATCATGAAAAATTATGGTTTGAGTAATTTAAATTCGTTTTTACTTGCTTTAGCAATATATATTAGTATAGTAATTCTTGTTTTTTTTAGACTTGTAAGCGAGGTTGAATCTGCTATACAATATACTGATATAAAAGATAGTTTTGTAGATATTGAACTTGCTGAACCATCAAAACAAGTTATTACTCAAAGCAACACTCCTAAAGAAATACAAAAACCAACAGAGCAAATTGATATAGAAAAGCTTTTTGCTCAGACTACAAATAAAACAGTTAAAACAGAAGATATTGACCAAAAGGCAAGTAATTTTAATGAGCTTTTTGGAAATATCAAAGAAATACAAGAAGAAAAGACTACAAAAATTCAATCAAGTGCTAAATCAGGAGCTTCTAGTACCCCAAAACCTCAAGCTTCCGAACTTGTAAAACAACTTAATGATAGTTTACTTCAAGAAGAAAGTTCAACGCAAGGCGAAAGCACAAAGGCGCAAAAGATTGGAATTTATGATGAATTTTTAGGGAAAGTTGTGCGTATTATCACTCAAAGATGGACTCAGTATTATCCAAATAGTGAAAAAATTTCTGTTAAGGTAAAAATTTTTATTGATGAAAATGGAAAATTTGGCTATACTTCAGTTGAAAAAAGTGGGAATCCTTTATATGATGCTAAAGTGGCTGAATTTTTAGAAAGTCAAAAAAGTAAATTTATTACTTATCCTCCGCAAAATAAAAATATAAGCATTACCATGAATTTAAGAGATGAAGCAAAAGTTAAAAATGATTAGGAGAAAAAAATGAAAAAAATTGTAGCAATTTTTTTAGTCTTTTTAGGAAGTCTTTGGGCAGAAGATCCAGTGATTGATGTTGTTAATTCTGGTGTAGTTTTACCAAAGATTATCGTTAAAGATAATTCAAATTTAAGTGATGAGAATTTAAAGAAAAGCTTTTATAATATCATTGTGAACGATTTGAAAGTAAGTTCAAACTTTGAAGTTGTTGCTAATGCAACTGAAACAAGTAATTATACTTTTGAATACGCTTTAAATAAAAATGGTAACACTTTGAGTTTAAATGTAAAAATAAAAGCTGGCGGTTCTGATAAGTCAGAGCAAACTTATACTTTAAATGGTTTAGAGCAATATCCATTTTTGGCACATAAAAGTGTCAAAGCTTCTGTAAATGCGTTAGGACTTGCACCTGTTGATTGGATGGATCATAAAATTTTGATCGCGAGAAATTCCAGCTCTAAAAAAAGTCAAATTATTATGGCTGATTATACTTTAACTTATCAAAAAGTTATTGTTGATGGTGGGCTTAATTTATTTCCAAAATGGGGAAATAAAGAACAAACTCTATTTTATTATACAGCTTATGATCATGATAAGCCAACTTTATACCGTTATGATTTAAATACCAATAAAGCTAGTAAAATTTTATCAAGCGGCGGTATGGTTGTAGCAAGTGATGTGAGTGTAGATGGAAGTAAACTACTTGTTACCATGGCTCCAAAAGATCAGCCTGATGTTTATTTATATGACTTAAATACCAAAAATCTAACACAATTAACTAATTATTCTGGTATTGATGTTAATGGAAATTTTATTGGCTCAGATGATAGTAAAGTGGTATTTGTAAGCGATCGTTTGGGATATCCTAATATTTTTATGCAAGATTTAAATAGCAATAGTGCTGAACAAGTTGTTTTTCATGGTAGAAACAATTCGGCTGTTTCGACTTATAAAGATTTTTTGGTTTATTCAAGTCGTGAACCAAATCAAGCAGGTGTTTTTAATATTTATTTGATGTCAATTAATAGTGATTATATTCGTCAACTTACAGCAAATGGAAAAAATTTATTTCCAAGATTTTCTAGTGATGGTGGAAGTATAGTATTTATCAAATATTTAGGTGCGCAAAGTGCTTTGGGTGTTATTCGTGTAAATGCAAATAAGACTTTTTATTTTCCTCTTAGGGTTGGAAAAATTCAATCAATTGATTGGTAAAAATTTCAATTTTAGGTTAAAATTAATTAAAAATTAGATATAATAGTAAGAATTTATTAACTTTGAAAGGTCGTAAATGAAAAAAATTCTTTTTACTTCAATTGCAGCTCTTGCAGTTGTTATTAGTGGTTGTAGCACAAAAAGCACTAGTGTAAGCGGTGATAGTAGTGTTGATTCAAATCGTGGTTCAGGTGGAAGTGATGGTTGGGATATTGATTCAAAAATTTCTCAACTTAATGATACTTTAAATAAAGTATATTTTGATTTTGATAAATTCAATATTCGTCCTGATATGCAAAATGTTGTAAGCACAAATGCTAATATCTTTAACACTGAAGTAAGCGGTGTAAGTATTACTGTTGAAGGAAACTGCGATGAGTGGGGAACCGATGAATATAACCAAGCTCTAGGTTTAAAAAGAGCAAAAGCTGTAAAAGAAGCTTTAATCGCTAAAGGTGTAAATGCTGATAGAATTGCTGTTAAAAGCTATGGAGAAACAAATCCTGTGTGCACTGAAAAAACTAAAGCTTGCGATGCGCAAAACAGACGTGCTGAATTTAAATTATCAAGATAATTAATGAAAAAAATATTCACAGTAGCTCTTCTTGGAGCTACTTTACTTTATGCAGAAAGCTCAGCTTTTGGTGCAGGAGATATAACAAGCAATTCTTCTTATGGTTTAACTTCAAATGAAAAATTATTTAAAGAAAAGTTAGATAATTTAAATAATGAAAATATACAAACAAATGCTAGAATTAATGAAATTAACGAAAGAATCGAGGGTTTACAAAGCACTTTAGAAGGTATAAATTCTCAATATGCTAAATCAAATTCTAGATTAAGTCAAGTTGAAGAGAATAATCAAAATATTGAAAATAATTTTACTAGTGAAATTCAAAAATTAAAGGCTTATGTTGAAGAAAGTAGAAAAATTCAAGAAGCTAATAATAAGCAAGTAAAAAAAGTTTTAGCCGAACTTAGTTCTTTAGTAGATGCCATTAATGCAAATTATGTTTCTAAAAACGAATTAAATGATGCAAATTTAAGCGTTAAAACTATTACACCTAGTGTTGTTGTTTCAACTACAGATTCAAATAGTACGATTGAAGACAATAATACTCAAAATACCCAAGATGATAAAGCAAAACAAATTGATGAATCTTGGAAAAAGAAAAAAAATAATGAAATTTTAGAATTAGCGATAAAAGATGTTGATAAAAATGCTTTTGAAGATTCCAAAGCAAAATTAAATTTTCTCATAACAAAGCAGTATAAACCTGCAAGAGCAAATTTTTGGTTAGGGGAGATCGAGTATAAACAAAAAAATTATAACAATGCTATTGTTTATTATAAAAAAAGTTCTTCTTTGAGTACAAAAGGGGATTATTTCCCAAAACTTTTATATCATACTGCCATTTCATTGGATAAAACAGGTGATACAAAAACAGCAAATGGTTTTTATAAAGCTTTAAAAACTAATTATCCAAATTCACCCGAAGCAAAAGCTTCACCTAATAGAAAATAATTAAGGAGATAAAATGGCTATAGAAAAAAATAGTGTAGTTTCAATGTTTTATGAGTTAAAAGATGCAAATACAAATGAAGTTTTAGAATCAAATTTATATTCTCAACCTATTTCTTTTATTTTAGGCAAAGGTCAGATTTTAGAAAGCTTAGAAGAAGAAGTGATGAAGCTTGATTGTCCTAGCAATGCTGATGTGGTAATTAAAAAAGAAAAAGGTTTAGGCGAATACGATGAAAATGCCGTTCAAACTTTACCAAAAGAGCAATTTGCAGGTATTGATTTAAAAGTAGGTATGGAGCTTTTTGGCGAAGGTGAAAATGGCGAAACCGTTCGTGTAACTGTAAAAGAGATTGGCGAAAATGATGTGACAATTGATTATAATCATCCTTATGCGGGTCGTGATTTGCTTTTTTCTTTAAATATCGTAGATGCTAGAGCTGCAAGTGAAGATGAAATTCTTACAGGTATTATCGCAGGAAGTCATAGTTGTGGTTGTGGAAGCGGACATGGGCACGATCATCATCACGGACACGGTGGCGGCGGTTGCTGTGGCGGTGGCGGCGGTTGCGGTTGTCATTAATGAATGCTGCGTTTATATTTCCAGGTCAAGGCTCACAAAGTCTTGGCATGGGAAAAGATTTTTATGAAAACTCTATAAAAGCCAAAGAACTCCTTCAAAACGCAAGTGATTTTTGTAAGATTGATTTTAAACATTTGCTTTTTGAAGAAAACGAAAAACTCAATCAAAGTGAATTTACCCAACCCGCCATCGTTTTAAATTCCTTAATGGCTTATAGTGTTTTACTTGAAAAAAAACCTGATTTAAGTTCGAAATTTGCTTTAGGACATTCTTTAGGAGAATTTTCAGCCTTAGCTGTTAATGGTGCTTTTGATTTTTTAGAGGCTCTTTCTTTGGTTAATAAAAGAGGGCTTTTTATGCAAGAAGATTGTGCAAAAGTTGAAGCAGGTATGATGGTGGTTTTAGGGCTTGATGATGAAAAGGTTGAAGAGCTTTGCCAAAAAGCACAAAAAGAAAACAAGCAAATTTTTGCTGCAAATTATAACTGTGATGGACAAATCGTTGTAGCAGGTTTAAAACCTGATTTAGCAAGTTATGAAAGTGTATTTAAAGAAGCAGGAGCTAAAAGAGCTATGCTTTTAAATATGAGCGTGGCAAGTCATTGTCCTCTTTTGGAAAATGCTTCAGCTAAGCTTTGTGTGGAGCTTGAAAAGGTGTTAAAACCAAATTTTAAAGCCGTGCTTTCTAATGCAAATGCTAAAATTTATACATGTAAAGAAGAAGCCCTTGAACTTTTAAAAGCACAACTTATCTCACCTGTGCTTTATAAACAAAGCATTAAGGCATGTGAAAATGAAGTAGATTATTTCATAGAATTTGGTGCAAGCGTGCTTAAGGGTTTGAATAAAAAAATTACTTCAAAAGAAACTTATGCTTTAACAAATATGAATGATATTGATGAATTTTTAAAGGTTATATGATGAAAATAGCAATTTTAGGAGCCATGAGTGAAGAAATCACTCCTTTGCTTGAAACACTTAAAGATTATATAAAAATAGAACACGCTAATAATACTTATTATTTTGCAAAGTATAAAAATCATGAACTTGTTTTAGCGTATTCTAAAATCGGCAAGGTAAATTCTACTCTTAGTGCTAGTGTGATGATAGAAAAATTTGGCGCACAAGTTTTGCTTTTTACAGGAGTTGCAGGTGCTTTTAATCCTGAACTTGAAATTGGTGATTTGCTTTATGCAACAAAATTAGCCCAATACGATCTTGATATTACCGCTTTTGGGCATCCTTTGGGTTTTGTTCCAGGTAATGAAATTTTTATCAAAACCGATGAGAAATTAAACAATCTTGCTTTAGAAGTTGCTAAGGAATTAAATATCAAACTTCGTGCAGGCATTATTGCAACGGGTGATGAGTTTATTTGCGATGAAGCAAAAAAAGCAAAAATTAGAGAAATTTTCAATGCGGATGCTTGTGAAATGGAAGGCGCAAGTGTGGCTTTGGTTTGTGATGCTTTAAAGGTGCCTTGTTTTATCTTAAGAGCTATGAGTGATAAAGCGGGGGAAAAGGCTGAATTTGATTTTGATGAGTTTGTGATCAATTCAGCTAAAATTTCGGCCAATTTTGTGCTTAAAATGTGCGAGAAATTATGATAAATCTTAGCAAAAAACTTATACGCCAAGTTGCACAAGCTAATGCTAAATTTGGACTTATTAAAGATGGAGATAGGGTTCTTTTAGGGCTTAGCGGCGGGAAAGATTCTTTGGCTTTAGCCCATCTTTTAAATCGTATGCAAGCTCACGCTCCTTTTAAATTTGAACTTGAAGCGGTAACTTTGAGTTATGGCATGGGCGAGGATTATTCTCATCTTCATACACATTGTGAAGAACACGGCATTAAACATAGCGTGCTTGATTCAAATATTTATGAAGTTTCAGGCGATACCATAAGAGAAAATTCAAGTTTTTGTAGTTATTTTTCGAGAATGCGTCGTGGAGCTTTATATACTTACGCTCTTGAAAAAGGTTTTAACAAGCTTGCTATAGCTCATCATTTAGATGATGCAGCAGAAAGCTTTTTTATGAATTTTATTCATAATGGAGCTTTAAGAACCTTAGCGCCTATTTATCAAAGCAAACGCGGTGTAACTGTGATACGCCCTTTGATTTTTGTGCGAGAAAGACAGCTTAGGGATAATGCTACGCAAAATGAACTTAGCGTGATAGGAAATGAATTTTGTCCTGGTATGAAACTCAGTGAAAAAAATGTAAAATTTCCACACGCTAGAGAAGAAGCTAAACAGCTTTTAGCAAATTTAGAAAAAGATCATCCTAAGCTTTTTACAAGTTTAAAAACCGCTTTTGCCAATTTACACACGGAGAGTTTTTGGCTTCAAAAGGCATAAAAGCATGAAAAAAGCTTTTGTTTTAGTGGATTATCAAAATGATTTTATTGATGGAAGTTTAGGTTTTGATAAGGCTTTAAAAATCAAAGAAAATATTCTTAAAGCCTTAAATCAAATCGATTTTAATAACACGCATTTGCTTTTAACCTATGATACACATGATGAGCATTATCTACAAAGTAAAGAAGGTTTAAATTTACCTGTAAAACATTGCATTAAAGAGAGTTTGGGTTGGCAAATGCCAAAGGAATTTGAACCTTTTTTACAAAAAGCTCATAAAATTTTTTATAAAAATACTTTTGGTAGCTTAGAATTAGCTAATTTCATACAAAAAAGCGATTATGAAGAACTTCATTTTGCAGGGCTTGTTTCTCATATTTGTGTGTTTTGTAATATCATTTTAGCTTTTGGTGCTAAGCCTAATGCAAGGATAATTTTACACCAAAATTTAAGTGCAAGTTTTGATGAAAATTTAGAAAAATCCGCTTTTGATATACTTAGAGCTTATGGTATTGAAATTGTTTAATGCAAGGCTTTATACTTCATACTCAAAAAGTTAAAGATGAGGATTTGATCGTTTATATTTTAAGTCCTAAAATGCTTATTAAGGCTTATCGTTTTTATGGACTTAGACATTCTAGTATTTTAAGCGGCTATAAAATCGACTTTGCTTTAGAAGAAAATCCTAGTTTTTTACCAAGACTTAAAGATGTATTGCATTTGGGATTTTTATGGATTATGCAAAGGGATAAAATGCTTATTTGGCAAGAATTTATCCGTCTTTTATATAGGCATTTAAAAGATGTGGAAGAGCTTGATAGTTTTTATTTTGATTTACTTGATGAGTGTGTGAAAAGGTTTGAAAAACAAAATCCAAAGCGTGTTATTGTTGATGCTTATTTAAAAATTTTGGAATTTGAAGGAAGATTGCATAAGGATTTTTTTTGTTTTGCCTGTGATGAGAAAATTCAAAATTCCATTACATTGCTAAGGGCTTTTTTACCTTCGCATTCTCAATGTGCTTTAGGATTTGAGTTTGAAGAGAAAAAACTAAAACAATTTTATAGTAGTAAAAATTGTGCGATTTTTGATGATGAAGAAATACAAAATTTATATCATTTGATTAAGGAAGGTTTATGATATTAAGTGATCAAAAATGTGATTTTTTAGAATCTATAGCAAGTTTTTTAAGTCCTAAAGATGTGGAGCTTGTCTTTGTGGATAGTAAAGAAATGCAAGAAATTAACTTAGAGCAAAGAAAACAAGATAAAACCACTGATGTGCTTTCTTTTCCGCTTGAAAATATCGATGAGAGTTTGCCTTTGGGTTCTGTTGTGATCAATGTGGATTTGGCAAAAGAAAAGGCTAAAGAGTTAGGGCATAGCTATGAAGAAGAAATAAGCTTGCTTTTTATCCACGCTATGCTTCATTTACTAGGTTTTGATCATGAAAATGATAATGGAGAAATGAGAGAAAAAGAGAAAGAACTTATAGAGCATTTTAATTTGCCTAAAAGTTTGATTGTAAGGACTTTGGGATAACTCCACCCCAAAACGGAACAGATTTTGCTTATATTATTTTAATATATTTAGGTTGAAGGCAAAAAAATCTAAATCAAGGAATTAATATGAGTATCTTTAGCATCAATGATAACTCAAATTGTAATTCTATACTTTCACAAGCAAAAGCTAATAAAGAAAGTAAAGAAAATTCCAAAATAAGTTTTTGCTAATGCTTTTTTAAAACAAAATGCTAGTAAGTTAAATGAAATTCAAAATGCAAATTCACAAACTCTAGCAAGAAGTGAAGTATTAAATTCTACTAATACAACAAATACTAGCAATAACACTAATTTTAGTATAAGTAGCAAGACAAGTTCTCCTAATTATGATATATCAAGTGAATTTAAAAACTCTATTTATACTCTAAAATATAAACAAGCAGATACAAGCAATATTGTATCTTTAGCTAATGGTTATATGGGAGAAGATTTTAACAAAGCCGCAGGACTTCCTGAAGATTTTAAGATACATAAATCTACTTTAGATGAGATGTATAACTTTAATGAAGCACAATATCAAGACATAAAAGAACAGCTAGGAATTTCTCGCTATTTTACCAATATCGATAT
>NZ_RYYF01000008.1:0-85271 GCF_004378955.1 Campylobacter sp. US55 | reverse complement strand
TATACCTAGTGAAAAACTAGGTATAAATTTTTCCTTCGATTTAAATTTTCATCAAAATTTCTAAAAAGTTTCCAAATATTTCTATATTTCCATTGTTTTAAATTTTAATATGGAGTAAAAATAAATGGAAAGAATATTGTTTTTAAAAAGTTTAGCTTTAGGTTCTATGGTGGCTTTTTTTAAGTTCAAATTTAAGTGCTTTTTATGCTTAAGGATAAGGATTTGTTAGGTTTTAAAGCTGTTAGTGTAAGCACACAAGATAAAGTTATAGTACCACAAGGTTATGAGGCAAAGGTTTTAATTTCTTGGGATGATTCACTTTTTAGTAAAGCAAAACTTTATGATGAAAATAAAATCATATGCAGTAAATCCAAGGACTAAAAATGTTTATGGACAAATTTTAAAATGGATGCCAAAAAATTCTCATAAAGACGATGATTTTACTTGGGAAATTTTTACTTTTGTTGGAAATCCTGATAACCAACAAGGCTTATATAAAGGCTCAAATAATATTACAAGTTATTATAAGTGAAAATAAATTTAATTCTCCTGATGGACTTAAATTTGATAGAGATGGAAGACTTTGGATACAAACAGATGGATCTTATTCTAATAAAGATGAATACGAAGGTATAGGAAATAACTGCATGCTAGCAGCAAATCCAAAAACAGGGGAAATGTTTTTTAACAGGGCCTATTGCTTGTGAATTAACAGGGATTGCTTTTAGTGAGGATTATACTACAATGTTTGTAGGCATACAACATCCAGGAGAAGATTTAAAAGGTAGTACTTTTCCTTATGGAAAAACGCCAAGATCGAGTGTAATGATGATAAGAAAACTTGATGGTGGAGTGATAGGAAGCTAATAAATTCCAAAAACTTAAGGCTTGGAATTTAATCACTGTATTAGCAATTACCAGTTTTTAAATATTTTATAATAGCTTTGCTAGCACGATAGGCTAAAGCATTTAAGGTTAAGGTAGGGTTGTAGCCTAGATTATGTGGAAAATTCCTGCACCTACGACAAAAAGATTATTAACATCCCAATGTTGTAAATAAGGATTAACTACACTTGTGTTTTTATCTGTACCCATTATAGTTCCGCCGGCAATATGTGTAAAAGTATACCAACTATTTGAAACTACTCCATAATCTCCTAATTTTGGCGAAGTGTAAATATTTTGCGCTCCCATTTCTTGCATGATGCTTTTTAGTTTTGGAAGCATAAAATTATAAAGATTTTTATCTTGCTTGGTAAAATTATAGGTTACGCGGATAAGTGGTAGTCCATAAGTATCTTTATAAGTTGGATCAAGGGATAAATAATTACCTATATAAGGAATAGATGCACCCTGAGCTCCAATATAAGTAAATCGAGTATAATTATAAATAGAAGCTTTTTTAAATTCGACTCCCCATGAAGGTGTGTTAGGTTCTGTAGAGTTTGAAGCTATAGGACGATCCCAGTTTTGAGAAAGTCTAAAACTTGCACCGTGGATAAAATCAAGTTTGGAATGATCGAAATTATCCCCATTAAAATCATCTATCCAATTGCAAAGTGCCCCAGCTCCAAGATAAGATTAAATGGATCTTTTAAAAAACCATTAACACTAGGTGTGATTTGATAGCTATAATTTTTTCCTAAAGTTCCTTTGCCTGTTTTTGGATTATAAATTTCGCCTATATTAGAAACCATTAAATTAGCATTGTTGAAAACATAAGAGCCTAGCATAACCACTTCTGCAGGCTGGATAAATTCTTCTAAAGTTAAAGTATTGATAAATTTTACCCCTGTCTTTACCATCTTTATGCAAAATTTCTAACACATTAGCATAAGTTTTAATATCTAAATTTTTTGTTGCTAAAGCTGAAGGTATGGTTGTTACTATAGGAAAAGCTTTAGCTCCATATTCGCAACCAAAATACTCACAAAAAGCACAATACTGACAGGCTCCCAAGCTTTGTTTGTCAGGATTTGTATAACTTTGAGAAGAATTTGAAGCAGGAACCATGCAAGTATGATACCCTAATTTTTTAGCCGCTTCTCTAAATTTTTTAAGCATAGTATTTTTCCAAAGGTGGATTAGGATAAGGATTGCTTCTTTTTTCTAAGAAAGGACTTTTATCTTCTCCAGAAACCCCAATTTTTCAACTTTATCATAATAAGGTTCCATTTCACATAAGTTACACCCCAATCCTGTATAGGATAATCTTTAGAAATTTTTATTTTTACTATAGCGTTCTTCGGTTTTGCTTTTTATTTCAAAATCATAAGGTAAAAAACGATAGCTCATACCATTCCAATGAACTCCTGCTCCACCTACATTATTTCCCACATCAAAAGTATAGTAATTTTTCTCATAGGCAAAGCCATTTTATCGCCTGAATTCCTAAAACTTTGAGTTTCTTTGCTTAAATCCTGTTTCATTGCAACATTATTGACATATTTATATTCATCGTGTGCACCCAAAAAATCAGAAGTATCTTGATGTCCATCCCTTTCTAAGGTGACAACTTTAAGTCCTGCTTTAGCGCACTCATTTGCAACAATAGACGAACTCCAACCTAAACCTATAACAACAATATCTGTTTTTTAAGTATTTTTGCCATTTGTATTCCTTTAATGCGACATATCAGCCAAAGAAATAGGCTCTATCACTTCAAATTTATCTCCATCTAAAACTTGAGCTGCGTAAGTCATTTGTGCCCCTGGGAATTTTTTCATACGCCAAGCTTGTATATTTGCATTGCCACTATAAATTGGATCAGCATAAACTCCTGCTATAGTTATGTTTCTTAATTCTGTGAAAAAATCACTCGCCTTTATCTTATCTTCAAAAGAAACCTTGGTTTTATCTTGCTCAAAAGCTCTTAAGACTTCATCTTTTTGTTTTGCGCTAAGCTTTACAAAGCCTTTTTTATAATGAAGTTTTACTTCTTCATCTAAAGCATTAATTCCCATTTTAAAAAGTTCAGCTCTAGTTAAAGGATATTGATAACCTTGATTTTTCTTTCCTTGTATCAAAGGTCCAAAGCGATAATCTTTTGCTCCACTTCCGTGTAATTTCCTGCAAGTTCATTATCTATAAAAATAGCTATACCTAATTTTTTAGCACCTGGTCCTAAATCATCTTTGGGAAAAATTCTTTCTACTGCTTCACTCAGAATATCAATTTGAATAGAATTCAAATTGTTTTGATTGTGCGTATGAGCAAAAACCATACTTGGTGCGCTAGCACCTACTAAAGCAAACAAAGATGAGGCTTTAAGAAAATTTCTGTGACTTTGTTTTTTGTCTATGTTTATTCCTTCCTTATTTTTTTAACATAAGTAAGTTATAGCTTTTAATATAAAAATATTAATTTAAAAAATAATATTTTTATATTTTTTTAAATATATAATTATGTAATATTATTAAATATAATTTAAATTATATTTAATAATATTTATAAAACATTATGAAAAATATTTTATATTTTTAAGGAGTGTTGATATAAAGATTTAGGCTAGGAATTCTAGCCTAATAAGAAAAAATCAATGCAAGCTTTCTATATAAGCCATAGCACTTAATGCAGCTACAGCTCCATCACCTGCAGCACAAATAACTTGCTTAGGTGCATCTTTTCTAAGATCTCCTGCGGCAAAAAGTCCAGTAACGCTAGTTTGCATTTTAAGATCAACACTTACTTGCCCAGCTTCTTCCATATTGCATAAAAACTTACCATCGTCTTGTTTTAAAATTTCATTTCTTACATTAAGACCAACAAAAGTAAAAATTCCTGGAACATTTAAATCTCTAATACTACCATCTTTTAATTTTACTTTTACACCAGTAACACCCATTTTATCACCATATACTTCATCTACGCTTGCACTAGTAATGAGTTCTATTTTTTCATTTTTCTTAACTTTTTCTACTGTAGATGGAGCTGCTCTAAATTCATCTCTGCGGTGGATAAGATAAACTTTAGAACAAATATTTGCTAGATACAAAGCTTCTTCTAAAGCTGTATCTCCACCACCTAAAACTGCAACTTCTTTATTTTTATAAAAAAATCCATCACAAGTTGCACAAGTGCTTACACCTTTTCCAAAAAATTCATCTTCGCCTTTAAAACCTGCTCTTTTTGGAGCTGAACCTGTACAAACTATCACAGCTTTAGCAAGTTCTGTTTTGCCACCTTCTAATTTGATGGTAAAACTTCCATCACTATTTTTTAAAATTTGCTCTACTCCAACCATTTCATGTTTTAAACCAAAACGCATACATTGTTCATTCCAAGGAGCCATAAAAGAAATTCCATCCATAACTTGGGCTACACCTGGATAATTTTCTATTTCAGAACTTGAGGTAATTTGTCCACCAGGCATACCTTTTTCAAACATTACTACATTCTTAAGACCACCTCTAGTTGCATAAAGTCCGGCACTAAGTCCAGCAGGACCTCCACCTATGATTGCTACATCTAACATTTATATTTCCTTTATATTGAATTTTATTATTAATAATGATATAAAAATTATTCTTAATAGTAGTTAATAAAAATTATTATTTAGTATAAATTTGAAATTTTTAAGAAGAAGGCTAGTTATACTAGCCTTTAGTTTATAGTAAAGAGTTTAGTTTATCGCTAATTGCTTGTTTAGATTGTGCACCAACGAGTTGATCTATAACTTCACCATTTTTAAAGAAAATAAGTGTAGGAATAGAGCGAACACCAAATTCAGCTGCTAAATCACCTTGTTCATCTGTATTTACTTTGCAAATTTTAGCTTTACCATCGAAGTCATTTGCAAGTTCATCAATAACTGGAGCAAGCATTCTACAAGGTCCGCACCATGGAGCCCAAAAATCAACTAAAGCTACACCTTCTTTTGCTTGAGCAAAATTATCACTTGTTAATTCAATATATTTTCCCATAATTTTTCCTTTCTTTAATTTTTGTCTAATTGTATTTTATTTTTTTAAATATCAGCTTAAAAACTTATATTTTCGCAAAATTGTATCACATCATTTTTAATGCAAATCAGATCAATCTGAAAATCCGATGAAATTCCATTTTTAAGATGATAAAATTCTATAGTTTTTAAAATTTTTTCAAGTTTTTTTCTATCCAAACGCTCAGAAACTTCATAGTTATTTTGAGTAAATTTAACCTCTATAAAATGTAAAATTTCATCTTTTTTGGCTATTATATCGATTTCTCCAAATTTAGAATGGAAATTTCTTTTTAAAATTTCAAAGCCTTGTTTTTTTAAAAATTTACAAGCCTTATCTTCACCTAAAATTCCATCTAAATAAGCTTTTAAACCCATTATTCTATACGCATCATAAAAGGCTTGGTTTTTATAAAATCTTGTTTGCGTAAAATTTCAAGCAAATTTTGTATGCTTTTTTCATAAGTTAAATGCGTAGTAAAAAACAAAGTACTGTAATTTTCATCATTTTTTTTAGGTTTTTGTAAAAAACTATCAATAGAAATATTATTTTCACTCATCAATTGTGTGATTTTAGATAAAACCCCTATTTTATCTTCAACTTTCACCCTTAAATAATATTTTGTATAAATTTCATCTTTGCTTAAAAGCTCGTATTCTAAAGTATTCACAAAACCAAGCATTGGTGCTTTTACCTGATCTCTTGCTATATCCATAAGATCTGAAATCACAGCACTTGCAGTGGCCTCTCCTCCTGCTCCTGCTCCATAATACAAACTTTCACCCAACAAATCTCCATTAATGCTTATAGCATTCATCACTCCATCAACTTTTGCAAGCATTTTTTCTTTATCTATCATAGTAGGATGCACTCTTAATTCTACTTTATTTTCACGCACCTTAGCTATACCTAAAAGTTTTATGGTAAATTCAAACTCATTAGCAAAATACATATCTTCAGGCGCAATTTCACTAATACCCTCGATCAAAATATCTTCAGGTTTAGCTTTAAGATTATAAGCGATACTTGATAAAACAAGCAGTTTATGTGCTGCATCTTGTCCTTCTATGTCAAAAGTTGGATCAGCCTCTGCATAACCTAAATTTTGAGCTATTTGTAAGGCTTGTTCAAAACTCATATTTTTTTGACTCATAGAACTTAAAATATAATTACTCGTGCCATTTAAAATCCCTTTTATAGCCAAAATATTATTTGCACTTAAACCTTCTTTTAAAACCTTGATAATAGGAATTCCTCCAGCCACACTTGCTTCATAACCAAAGGCTAAATTTTTAGCCAAATTTTCAAGTTCATAACGATGATAAGCAAGCATAGCTTTATTTGCAGTAACAACAGCTTTTTTCTTTTTTAAAATTTCACTCACTATTTTAAAAGCTTCATCCACTCCACCCATTAACTCCACAAAAACATCTACATCAGCATTTAAAATTTCTTCAACGCTATGAGTAATTGGAATTAAAGCATTTTTTTTAGGACTTCTAGCAAGAGCGATCACAGGAGTTATGCTTTGACCGCACCTTGCACGAATGAGTTTATCATTTTCTAAAAGAAATTTAACCACCGCACTTCCAACAGTGCCATAACCAAGAATCGCTACTTTCATAACTTACTCTTTTAAATATTTTTTGATATTGCGTGCAGCTTGACGTATACGATTTTCATTTTCAATTAAAGCAATTCTTACATACTCATCACCTGCTTCGCCAAAACCTACCCCAGGACTTACTGCAACACTAGCACGTTGTAAAAGTTGCTTTGAAAATTCTAAACTTTTTAAATGTCTTTTGCTTTCAGGGAGTTTTGCCCAAACAAACATACTTGCTCTTGGTTTTTGAAGTTTCCAACCTGCATTTTCAAAAGCTTCAAGTAAAATGTGCATTCTTTTATCATAAGTTGCACGAATTTCATCCACGCAAGTTTGATCTCCATCTAAAGCTATGGTAGCTGCTACTTGAATAGGTGTGTACATACCATAATCAAACCAAGATTTTATTTTTTTAAGTGCACTGACTAAGCGTTTATTTCCTACTACAAAACCCACACGCCAGCCCGCCATATTGTAAGATTTTGAAAGAGTGTAAGTTTCTACCGCTACATCTTTTGCGCCTTCAATTTCTAAAATAGAAGGAGTTTTATAGTCATCATAAGTTAAATCTGCATATGCAATATCTGAAATAATATAAAACCTTTCTTTTTTTGCCGTTGCTATCAATCTTTCATAAAAACTTTTTTCACAAGTTACTGTTGTTGGATTATGTGGGAAATTAACAACGACATATTTTGGACGTGGGATGCTTTCATTTAAAGTTTTATGCAAATTTTCAAAAAAATGATTTTCATCAAGTTCAAATTTTTCATTATAAGCTAAAGGCATTTTTGCTACATTACCCCCTGCTATAATAAAAGCTTGAGTATGTATAGGATAAGCAGGAGTAGGTACAATAGCAACATCTCCAGGATTTATAATCGCTCTTGCAAGATTTACAAAACCTTCTTTTGAACCCATGGTAGCTACAACTTCATTTTCAGGATCTAGATTAACATTATATTTTCTTTTATACCAATTACAAATTGCTAAACGAAGTTTATAAATCCCCATGGATGTAGAATATCCTGAGGTTTTATCTTTGTTAGCACTTTCGCAAAGTTTATCTATAATGTGTTGAGGAGTTTTACCATCGGGATTCCCCATTGAAAAGTCGATGATATCCTCTCCAGCATGTCTTGCTGCCATTTTTATCGCATTTACTTCTGCGAAAACATAATTTGGAAGTCTTTCTATGGTATTAAAACGGATTTCATCAAACATTTCTTAATCCTTATTTTTTAAGTGTGATTTTTAAACCCCTGCGTATATTATCTAAACTATACATATCGCTTACAATAGCATATATAGCACCATTTGGAATAAGTTCTGAAAAATGATTATTTTTATTTTCACTTTTTACTGCTTTAATTAGATTTAGATTTTTATCTAAAAAGAAGATTTTAGGAAACCAATTATCTAAATCATTTGCATCAATAATCAAATTTGTAGCATTTTTTAAATTAAGCACATAGTCTTTAAGGGGCTTTTCTAATGATTTTGGAGTATTTAAATTAACATTTGTGTTGGTTTTTAATACAGCATTGGAAAAATTTAAATCATATTCATAATCATATGTCCCAATACGCTTAATATTATCTATATAGACAGAATTTTCTTTTAAGAGATTATAAAGCGTTCCAGGATCTAAAACATATTGAGATTCTACTTGTATGGTATAGTCAATATTTCCTTCTCTTAAAATCAAATCTGTGGGGATAAAATATATGTATCCAGCATCTGTTAAAACATCAGATAAAATTTTAAAAAACATAACTTCATCAGCTTTTGCTTTAAAATTTAATCTTAGACTTTGAGGATTTGATAGTGTTAAGGCGATTAAAGAATTGGTTTTTAATATTTGAGATATTTTTGCAATATCACAATTTCCATTATTATCTATGTAAGAATTATTTGAAAATAATAATTCTAGTTGAGAATTTTTACTAGGATTGTTTACTAAATTTTTTGCCAAATCAAGACTTGAGATTGCAAAAGATATATTAACCCAAAGAGTAAGAATAATAATTTTTTTTACCATTCTTTACCTTTATTTAATTTTGCAAATTCAGCAGGTGAAATACTTGTAATTTTTCCATCTTTAATCAAGAAACGTTTTGAAATTCCTGCAGGAAATTTTTGTTCTTTATTTTCTTGATTAAACATTGTTAAAGCTGCAGCCCCTGTTAAAATTAACTGATCTTTATCTAAAGAAATGTTAAAATCTTTTTCTTTAACAAAGCTTGTTTTTTTAAGGTTTTTTAAATCTATCAAACCTATCCATATTTTGGAAGAAGTTTTAAAATGTGCTTCTTTTAAAGAATCAGTTTTTGGTGCATTTGTGTCTTCTTGGATTTGGGTATTTTTTTCTTCATCAAGTAGGGTTGTGTTATTTTCACTGATGTTATTTTCTATGCTTATGTTTTTATCATTTTCTTGTAATGAGATGTTTTGGCTTGGTAAAACGCTCTCTGTTTGATTTGTTTCTTGTGCTTTATTGTTGTCTATAACAACAACACTGTTTTCATCTAAAAATTTTAAATTTTCTTGTGCTTGTCCTATGATATCTATAACTGTTGCGCTAGTATTATTTTGTTCATCTTTGAAAAAAGTTTTAAGTGTATCAAAATAATAAATTCCACTTCCTATAATCACTAAAACAATAAGAACAATCAAAAAAGGCCAAGTGTTAGAGGATTTTTGACTATAAGCATCTAGTTTGGGGGTTATCATTTTTGATTTTGTTTGTGGAGTAGGATTGTTTTCGTTAAGATAAGCTTCATACTCTTCGTTAAAATCACTAAAGTCGAGTTCGTATTCTCTGCTTAAAATTTTAACAAAACCTTTAACATTAAAACGACTTAAAACAGCAAAATTCTTTTCTACTAAAGCTTCAAGAAAATCAAGTTCAATTTGCGTTTTTGTTGCAACTTCTTTTAAATTTAATTCTTGTATTTTTTTCCAATTAAGCATTTAACATCCTATCACAAAGTATTGCAAAAGCAGCGCTGACATTAAGACTATCAAAATTATTTTTCATCGCAATGCCCACACATTCATCGCATTTTTTTACAATTTTAGAGCTTAAACCAAAACCCTCACTACCCAAAACTAAAACTTTTTTACCATTGCTTATTTTTACACTGTGAATTTCTTTTCCCGAGCCATCGCTCGCATAAAAATAAAAACCTACTTGTTTTAGTTCGTTTATTACACTTAAAGCATCGTTGCTTATCACAATAGGTAAATCAAGAGCCGCTCCGCTGCTTGTGCGAATTACTCCTTCCATGGCTAATTTTTCACCAATAAAAATTAAAGCCCCAACCCCTAAAGCATAAGCTGTACGGGTGATAGCCCCTATATTTCCTACATCACTAATTCCATAAAGCATAACAATAAAATCATTTTTTTTGATCTCATTTAAATTTGCAAAAGAACTTTCTTTAATATCTAGCAAAAAACCTTGATGATTTCCACCTTTTGCATAAGCTTGAGCAGTTTTAAAATCAAGTTTTTTGATTTTAAAACCTGATTTTGCAATTTTGGAAAAAGTAGTTTTATCACATTCTTTTGCTAAATAAAGCTCATTGATACAGTCTTTATGATATTCTAAAATATAAAAAAATATTTGCTTCCCATAAACTATCATATTGAAATTTTACCTAATTTTGACTTAAAAGCAGTTTTTGATAAATTTCTTTTGCATTTTTTCCATTGAACTTTGATAATAATTTTGCTTTTGCTTTTAAAGGCAGCTCTAAATCCATAATATCTTTTTCACAAAGAGTATTTTGCAAAAAATTTTGTTCTTTTGATTGTAGTACTACAACCCATTCGCCGTTTAAATTAGACTTTTTTAAAATTTCAAAAAGCTCTTTAGCATTGCCTTTAAATTTATTTTCAAATTTTTTACTGATTTCTTTAATTAAAAAAATTTCTCTTTGACTATCTAGAATCATAATTTGTTCTATCAAAGATAAAATACGCTTGGGGGATTCGTAAATAATACTTGGATAAGGAAGATTTAAAATTTTTTCTATGTCTTTTTGTCTTTCATTGCCTTTATTTGCTAAAAAACCGATAAAGATAAATTCTTTTTGACAAAATGCTGAGCTTACAAGAGCAACTAAGGCTGCATTTGCACCTGGTAAAATTTCATAGGTGATATTATTTTCTTGTGCAAATTCTACCAAAGTCCTACCAGGATCACTAATTCCTGGCATTCCTGCATCGCTTAAATAAGCTACATTTTTTTCAAATATCTTTAAATCAATACTTGCTAAAACTTCTTTTTCATTATGAGAGTGTAAGGCTATAAATTTAGAAATATGTATATCAGTGTGAAATTTCGCATTTAATAGTGAAATCAAAGACTTGCTTACTCTTGTATCTTCACAAAACACAAGATTGCAAGTCTTTAAAAGTTCTAAGGCTCTAAAAGAAATATCGCTTAAATTTCCTATGGGGGTAGGAATAAAATAAAGCATAATTATTGCATTGCGTATTTTTTCTTAAATTTCTCTACACGACCTGCAGCATCTACAATTTTTTCACTACCTGTAAAAAAAGGATGGCAATTTGAACAAATATCTACTCTTAATTCTGCTTTGTTTGACTTTGTTGTAAAAGTATTTCCACAAGCACAACTTACTTTGCATTCTACATATTCTGGGTGAATTTCTTTTTTCATTAGTTTTCCTTAAAAATTAAAACAATAAGCCGTGATTATAAATTATTTAACATAAAAAAGAGATTAATTTAAGAAAAGTTAAAGCAAAATTTTTGAAGCTATGGCTATAATAGCTGTTTGACTTTTTAGAATATTAGAGCTTTTAAGAGAGATTTTCCGGTTAAACAATAATCTCTCATCATTGTTAAATCCACCTTCAGGACCTATAAAATATAATTCTTTTTCATCGAAATGACTTTGTTGTTTTCCTTGAAAATCAACCATAATTGCATTCGGAAATTTTTGAACAAATTCTTGAGTGCTTTGGTGGATAATTAAATCCATTTTAGTATTTCTACCGCATTGTTCACAAGAGGAAATAATGATTTTTTCAAATCTTTCTAAATCAATTTTAAAATTTCTTTGTGAAAAATTTGTAAAAACCAAATGTAGCTTTTTGACTCCAAGTTCATTTAAGAAAGGTAGAGTTTTTTCTAAAATTTTAGTATCTATAATGGCTAAGGCTAAGTTTAATTCACTTTGTTTTATATTTTGTGATTTTTTGTTTAAAAATTTTAAAGTGCAAGAATTTCTTGTTAAATTCAAGATTGTATAGTTATAAAGAAAATTATCTTGTAAATTTCTAAGATTTAGCTCCGAATTTTCCTTTACTCTTCTTGCTTTTAAATGGTTAAAGTTTTCACCTTGAAGTTGTATAAACTCTTCTCCAGCCTGCTTGTTATACAAAAATTGCATTTTATAGATATCTTTCTATTAAAAAAGGCAAAAACAATAAAAAAATTTCAAAAGGTAAAATCAAACAACTAATCCATCTAAAAGTGGCATATTTTCTAAATCTTCTTGCTCTTTTAAAACAAATAAAATGAAAAATTGCTAAAGCAAAAATCAAGATCCAAGAAAAAATCATTACCCAGATATTAAAATTTATTTGAAATTGTTTCATTGCTGATAATAAACAACCTGTAAAAATAATCAAAGCTAAAAATAAATAATAAATTGGTAAAAACAATCGTATTCTACGAATAAAAATGAATTCGGTTTTAAAATTCCCTTGTGTTAATATAAGATAAAAAAGCATTAAAAAACCGCTCGCATAAAGACTATAAAGATGTAAAGCTAAAAAGAATTCATAACTTTGATCCATTATTTTCCTTTATTTATAAAATCAGCTAAATTTTGAATTTGTTCATCACTTAAAAAACTGTGATTTTTATCTTTTTTCATTTTTATTTTTTGTATAAAAATTTTATTGCCTAAGGTTTTAATGGCCGTGCTGTTTTTAGGTTTTAATTCCCCTTTTTCTCCATGACAAGTGGCACATTTTTGTTTATATAAAGAGTTGATAATGCTAGGATTGACTTCATGTTCATCATCTGAACTTTGTACTTCATCATCCACAGGTAAAGGCAGGTTGGAGTCACTTAATTCTGTTTTTTCATCGTTTTGTTCTATTTGGACTACTTCTTGATCTGTATTTTGAGTCTTGGAAATATTTTTTTCATCATTAGAACAGGCAGATAAAACTAATAAAAAAAAACTTAAGGCAATTAAAATTTTAGCTTTTTGCATTAAATCTCCTTTGGATTTATAAAAATTTCTTCATTTTTTAATTTGTTGTAAAAATCTATATCATTCCATTCTGCTTTAATGCCATTGGAAAATTCTATGTCTTGAAGTGAAATTTTTGGCATTAGTTCACTATAGGCATCTTCTCTAAAACCTTGTGCATAGCCTGTTCTTGTTTCATGAACAATGATGCTTTGTAAAGTCACTCCTTGTTCTCCATTTACCATTTTTGTTTGTTTTAATAAAGCGTCTATAAGTATGAAAAATACACGACAAAAATTTTCAGCACTTACATTAACAGGCAGGCAAATCCAACGACTTGAATATTTTTTCATTTCTTCTAAATATTTTGCATCATCATATTTAAAAAGAGTGATAGCATGATCAAAACTATCAATAATTTGGCGTATATAGGTTTTTAAAAGTCCAAAATCATAGACCATTCCAGCATTATCTAAATATTTGCTTTCAAGTAAAACTTCAACTTTGTAAGAATGTCCATGAATGCTACTTTTGCAACGCTTAGAAGAACAAAATCTAACAATGTGTGCGTTTTCAAATTCAAATAATTTTCTTATAATCATACACCCTCTTTATCGTTCCAAAGACGAATATGAATTCTATCAGAATAATTATAACCATTCTTAATACAAAATTCAGCAATTTTTTGAGCATTTTTTTTAAGGTTTTGCTCATTTTCACCCATAGGCATACAAAAAATTTGATTTGGAGCTTCTTTTAGAATTTCATTGATTTCTAAAAATGAATTATCAAGGGTATTGGCATCTAAAACAAATTTATAAAAACTATCTTTTGCGTAATTTTTAAATGCTTTTAAAGCTTTAAAATTTAATCGTTTATCTTTTTTTATCCCACTATTTTGGAGTTTAACGCTTAAAGCAAAAATACATTCTTTGTAAAAAGGATATCTATCAAAATCAATTTCTATGCTTCCATTGCTTTCAAAGTGTATTTCGAATTTATTTTTTAATAACATTTGAATAAATTCTATAAATTCAGGATTTTCATAATGGATTAATGGCTCTCCACCTGTGATAACAACTATAGGATCAAAGTCTTGTTTTAATTTTGTTACTCTTTTTAAAAGTTCATTAGCATTTAAAGTTTCATAACTTTCTTTAAAATCTTTTGTGAAAACAGCCCTTATTGTATCGCATCCGATGAGAGTTTTATCGTTTTTTGATATTTTTACATTAAAACCTAAACAATTGAAATTACAACCAGCAAAACGCATAAAAATAGCTAATTTTCCATTATATTTTCCTTCTCCTTGAATGCTTAAGAAACTTTCAACAAGTTGCAAAATTAACCTCCAGTTTGATAAAAAGCACGAGATGAGGTTTCATTATCAACAACACTCCATTTATTTTTTTCTGGTTTATTTCTTAATACTTCTTGTAATATTTCTACAGCGGCTTTAATATCACCTTTTCGAACCGCTTCTTTTATGCTTAATGCTTCATCAAAATAAAGGCAAGGTATTAACAAGCCTTCAGCACTTAAGCGTATGCGATTGCAAGAATCGCAAAATTCATGGCTATGAGGATCTATAATTCCAAATTCATAATCATCTGCCTTATAAATACTCACAGGTGCTTTTTCATCTTTTTTTATAAGTTGAATTTGATATTTTTGACTCAAAATTTGTATAATTTCATCTCTTTTTAATCCTTGTAATTTACCATAAGCATGAGTGTTTTCCATAAATTCTATAAAGCGAATTTGAGCTTTTTTTGATTTTGCAAATTCCAAAAGAGATATCAGTTCATCATCGTTTAAATTTTTAAGAGCTACAGTATTAAGTTTTACTTTCAAATCTAGATTTAAAGCTTCATCAATTCCAGATAAAACACTATCTAATATATCTTTTTGCGCAAGAGTTTTTGCTTTTTTGTGATCTAGGGTATCAAGTGAAATATTAAGTCGTTTAAGTCCAGCATTTTTTAGGTCTTTAGCGAAGTCTTTTAGTAAAAATCCATTTGTAGTTATAGCAAGGTCAATATCTCTTTTATAATCGCTAATCATTTTTATAAAAATACTTAAATCTTTTCTTAATAAAGGTTCCCCACCTGTTATACGGATTTTTTCAATTCCTTCGTCTATAGCTGCTTTAACAAATAAAAAAAGTTCTTCGAAGCTTAATAAATTTTCTTTTGGCTGATAATCGAAAGGAATTTTTGGCATACAATAAAGGCAGCGAAAGTTACATCTTTGTGTAACTGAAATTCTAAGATAATTTATCTTTCTACCGAATTGATCTATAAGCATTTATTTTCCATTCTATTTTATTAATTTCTTAAATTTTAAGACAAGTTCTACATTTCCAGTGCCAATGCGTAAATCTTTAGCGATTTGTTCTATGCTTTTTCCTTCTTTGAAAAGATTTTCTATTTTTTGTTCTTCTGTATCGTAATTTGGTGTAAGTTTAGCCATGCTTTGTGCTTTTTGTTCTAAATTTAAAAGACGATTTTGTTGTTCATTTTGAAAATCTTCTATGATATGTTCCATAGTTTTTAGTGTTCTTAAAACAGGAGTGATTTTTGAACTGATTTGTTTATCAAGTTCAATCATAATTTCTTCTTTTAAAAGAGAGGTTTTATAGTCTTCATCCTCTTCACTATCATCTTTAACTCCTAATTCTTTACGAAAATAATGAAGTTCTTTGGTAATATCTTCTATCACATTTTGAAGTTTTGCTATTTTTGCATTATTTTCTCTTTCTTTGATATTCATGTAGGCTAGCATTGCAATTAAAAGCACAATTATAAAAACTAAATAAAGTACATCATCACTCATTCTTGGCCTTTCTTATTTCTTATCATATTTCTTTGAATTTCAACAACAAAAGCATCAAAAGCCATTTTGTCTTCAGGCTTAATTTTGATAATTTTTGCCAATGTTTGACTTTGAGCTTTGATAAAAATAGCTATTTTTTGATTATTTAAATCAAATCTTAAATAATATTCTTTATCTTCTTCTAAAATAGTATCCAAAAAATTTAGATATTCAAAATTTAAAGATTCTATTACCCCTTTTTGTTTAAGTGGTATAAGTTCTTTATTTTTATCTAAAGAATTTTCAAGCCTTAAAATATCTTCTTTTAGACTTAAAAGAAGATCAAAAATAATTTTTTCACCCTCATCAAAATCAATGCGTAAAGCAAGTTTTTTCCATTTTAAAATTTGAGAAATTGCTCCAAGTTTTAGGTATTCTCCAAGAAAACGGTTATTTTCTATTTCACAACATTCTAAATGAGCTTCAAATCCTGCTTTAAAAAGTGTTAATTCCATAATAAATCAATCCAAATAAAAATAAAAAAGATAATACTTAAATAACCATTTAGAGTAAAAAATGCTCTATCAATATGAGCAAAATTCTTGTGAACAATTTTATGTTCCAAGGCTAAAATAATACCGCTTATAATTACTCCAATAAGTGCTATTTTTCCAAGTGCTACACCCCAAACTTCCCACACAAAAAGAAGCCAAAATAATACCGCTAAAATATGGCAAAAAGCTGATATAAATAAAGTAGTCTTTGAACCAAATTTAGCAGGAATAGAGTGAAGTCCTATTTTTTTATCATACTCCATATCTTGTAAAGAATAAAGCAGATCAAACCCAGCTGTCCAAAAAGTTACACCTAAACATAAAATAACGCTATAAATGTGAATTTCACCCATAATTATAACACTTCCTGCAATAGGCGCAAGTCCTAAACAAAATCCCAAAACTAAATGCGCTAAAGAACTAAAGCGTTTAAAAGCTGAATAAATAGCCAATACAAAAAGCACAGGAAAAGACAAATAAAAGGCCAAGGTATTAATAAAATAAGAACATGATATAAAAATAAGTGCATTAATAATAATAAAAATCCATACACTTTTTCTACCTATTTTTCCACTGACATTAGGGCGATTTGCACAACGAGGATTATCCTTATCTATATCTTCATCCATTAAACGATTTGTAGCCATCGCAAAATTTCTTGCACTTACCGCACAAATAATGCCTAAAATCAATGCCTTAAAACCAAACCAAGCAGTGTCATTTGCAAGTTTTGATGCTACAATCATAGAGGAAAATAAAAAAGGCAAAGCAAAAATAGAATGCTTAAATACTACAAGTTCTAAAATATCTTTAAATTTTATCCAGAATGTGTTCATTTTTCTACTTTAAAATATTTTTTGCTATGATTTTACTAAAATTTTTATAAATTTTAGGATAAATATTAAAATGTTTTTTGAAATAGCATTAATAGGAACAACCGCGAGTGGAAAAACATACATAGCCAATACTTTAGCAAGAGAATTTGATGCTGTTGTTTTAAGTCTTGATAGTCTTTGTGTTTATAAAGAGATTAATATAGCAAGTGCCAAGCCTTCACAAGATGATCTTGCGAGTATAAAATACTTCGGGGTAAATTTATTGAGTGTGAATGAACATTTTAATGTTGAGTTATTCATAAGGGAATACCAAAAAGCAAAAGAATTTGCTTTAGCTAGAAATTTGCCTCTGATTATAGTAGGTGGAACTGGATTTTATTTAAAAACTATGATAGATGGTTTAAGTGAAAAAACTTTAGAGTCACATAGTTCTTTAAATAATGATGAAATTTATGCTCTTTTATTAAATATTGATCCAAACTATAAAATAGAAAAAAATGATACTTATAGATTAAAAAAATGGCTGGGTATTTATGAACAAACAAGAGAAATTCCTAGTGAATTTTTAAAAAGAACACAAAAAACTGGGGTGCTTAAAGATATAGAAATTTATGAGCTTGCGTGGGATAAAGAAATTTTAAAAAAACGTATTAAAACTAGAACAAAAGAAATGCTTGATAATGGGCTTTTAGATGAAGCAAAAATTCTTTTTTCTAAATTTGATCATAAACTTAAAGCATTAAATTCTATAGGTTTGAAAGAGTGTAAAGAGTATTTAGATGGAGAAATTTCCTTTAAAGAGCTTGAAAATTTAATCACGATACATACTACGCAGCTTGCCAAAAGACAAAGAACTTTTAATAAAAAATTTCAAAGTAAAGCCTTGGAATTTGATAAAGCTTTAGCTACTTTAAGAATGAAATTTTCAATCGAAAAATAAATGTTCTATTAGAATTTTTACTCCTAGTATAATTAAAACCAATCCGCCTAAAAGTTCAGCTTTATTTTTAAGATAAATTCCAAATTTATTTCCTATTTTTAGAGCAATGATGCATAAAATGAAGGTGATAATACCTATTAAAAATATAGCTAATAATAAATTTACATTTAAAAATGCAAAACTCACACCAACTGCTAATGCATCGATACTCGTAGCAATTGCTAAAGCTAGCATGGTTTTAAAGCCAAATTGGTTGGCATTACTATCGCAATTTTCATTTTCCAATGACTCTTTGATCATTTTTAATCCTATTAAAGAAAGTAAAATAAAAGCTATCCAATGATCAATGCTCGCAATAAAAGATATAAAAGTTATGCCTATAAAATAACCAATAGTTGGCATCAAGGCTTGAAATCCACCAAAATAAATCCCAACAATAAGATAATGTTTTAAATGTAGTTTTTTAACACTAAAACCTTTGCATAGCGATACAGCGAAAGCATCCATTCCTAAAGCACAGGATAAAAAAATAAGACTATAAAAATCCATAATAAATCCTAAAAAATTTTATAAAAAATTGAAGATGAAATTATAATCAAACAAAAATAAAAATCACATAATTTTGATATATTTAATTAAATTTTAAGAAATAAATATATATAATTCAATTTCATTTTTATTTTTTACTCCTTAAAAGTGGCCCATTCGTCTAGCGGTTAGGACATCGCCCTTTCACGGCGGTAACACGAGTTCGAGTCTCGTATGGGTCACCACTTTTTAATTTTTCTTTTAAAATAACGATTTTTTCATTTTTTCTGTTAAAAATTTAATAAATATTAATAATTTATTTTGTAGAATACGAATAGCTTTTGATATAAGTCTATTATAGACTTATATCAAGGCTGGGCATTATTGAGCTGATGTTTGCTCTTTTGTTTTTTTGTGAGTTTTAGCTTCATGTTTTTTATCAGCTTTAGCTTTTGAATGATGAGCTTTTGTATGTGTTTGATTCACATTGCTTGGAGTATTAGCTGCAAAAACATTAACTGCGAAAGCACCTAGTAATGCTGAGATTAGTACAACTTTTTTCATATTTTCCTCCTTATGAATAATTTTTAGTTGCAAATTAATTGTAATTATTAAAAATCAACAAATAGATATTTTTTGTAAAAATATTTCAAAAAAATATAATTTTTTATATATATTTAAATTTTTATTAAAATATATTATAAATATATCTTATTTTATTATAGGTTAAACAAATAGAAATTTTACCCACCAAGCTTTTAAGATGTTTTTACTCTTTTTAATATTATTATGGTAATATTTTCAATATCAAACTAAAAATAAAGGAGAAATTATGTTTGAATTAAGAAAATTACCTTATGATACTAATGCTTTTGGTGATTTTTTGAGTGCTGAAACTTTTAGCTATCATCATGGAAAACATCACAATACTTATGTTACAAATCTAAATAATCTTATTAAAGATACTGAATTTGCAGGCAAAGATCTTGTAAGTATTATTAAAACTTCAAATGGGAGCGTATTTAATAACGCAGCTCAAGTTTATAATCATGATTTTTATTTTGATTGTATTAAGCCAAGTGCAGGCTGTGGCTGTGGTGGTTCATGTCAAAGTATGGATGCTAATTTACAAGCGGCACTAGAAAAAGAATTTGGATCTTTAGAAAATTTCAAAGCTGAATTTATCAAAGGTGCTACAGGAGTTTTTGGTTCAGGATGGTTTTGGTTAGTTTATAATGCTAAAAATCAAAAACTAGAATTTGTAGGTACTTCAAACGCAGCTACACCAATTACTGAAGATAAAGTTCCTTTACTTGTTGTAGATGTTTGGGAACATGCTTATTATGTAGATCATCGCAATGCACGCCCTGCTTATTTAGAGAAATTCTATGCTCATATCAATTGGGAATTTGTTGCAAAAGCTTATGAATGGGCTTTAAAGGAAGGTATGGGATCGGTTAGCTTTTACGCAAATGAACTTCATCCTGTAAAATAATTTTAATCCTTTTTGTGCTAGAATGGATTTTGACATTAAGTCAAAATTCTATACAAAAAGGCTAAAATGGATAATTCTTTATCTGCATATACTCAAAATATGACAAAGAAGGTTATGGACTTCAATATCCTGATGGTCATGTTATAAGATTTTATGAGAGGATCTTAAAATACAAACTAAACAAAACAAGCGGAAAATTGCTTGATTTTGGTTGTGGAAATGGAGTGCATTCTGGGTATTTTAAAAATATAACAGGGGGGTATAGAGCCTTATGGCATTGATATAGTTCCTAGTTTAAAAAAAGTTTGGGAAAAAGATCCTTGCTTAGATTCTAAAAATTTTCACATCATATCTCCTAATTGTAGTTTTAAAAAACTCTTCAATACAAAAATGGATTTTATATTTGCGAATCAAAGCTTGTATTATCTTACAAAACAAGCTTTTAAAGAAGCTGTGCAAGAATTTTATGAATTATGCAATGAAGGGGCTGTTATATTTGCAACCATGATGAGCGATAAAGGCTATAGTATGTATGAAAGAGGAGAACTTATGGATAATGGCTTGCGTGAAGTAAAAGGATGTCCAAGTGGTAGATTAAGCGGTTCTTCATATATACGCTTTACTAAAGACATAGAAGAATTAAAAGAAGATTTTAAACCTTTTAAACCTTTATTTTGGGGAGATTATGAATTAATTAATCTGTATAATTTTGAAGGCAGTGTGGATCACTTTATTTATATAGGACAAAAGTAAGTGCTTTAGCACTTACTCTCCTAAACTCGGAGTCATTTCGATAATCTTCCAAGGAAGTCCTTGAGAATTCAGCTCTTCCATAAAAGGCTTAGCGTCAAATTCTTCCATATTAAATACGCCTTTTCCTTGCCAAATTCCTTTAGCGATTAATTTCGTGCCTATCATAGCGGGAACACCTGTAGTATAGCTCACAGCTTGTGCACCAGTTTCTTTATAGCATTCTTCGTGATTGCAAACATTATAAATATAAACTTGTTTGTCTTTTCCATCTTTTTTACCACGAATTACACAACCTATATTGGTATAACCTTTAGTGCGTGGTCCCAAACTTGCAGGATCAGGAAGTAAGGTTTTTAAAAATTCTATAGGAATGATTTCTTTTCCTTGGTGCATTACAGGTTTAATCCCTAGCATTCCAACATTTTCAAGACATTTCATGTGAGTTAAATAACTTTGTCCAAAGGTCATAAAAAAGCGTATTCTTTTTAAACCTTTGATATTTTTTACCAAACTCTCAAGCTCTTCGTGATAAAGCAAATAGCTATCTTTCACACCTACTTCTGGGTAATCCCATTCCATTTTTATTTCCATCGGTTCTGTTTCTATCCACTTGCCATTTTCCCAATAACGCCCTTTAGCAGAAACCTCACGCAGATTGATTTCAGGATTAAAATTGGTCGCAAAAGCATAGCCATGATCACCTGCATTGCAATCTAAAATATCTATATAAGAAATTTCATCAAATAAATTTTGTTGTGCATAAGCACAAAAAACATTAGTTACACCAGGATCAAATCCACTTCCTAAAAGTCCTAAAATTCCTGCTTGTTTAAACTCATCATTTCTCGCCCATTGCTCTTTGTATTCAAATTTAGCTAAATCAGGATGTTCATAATTTGCCGTATCTACATAATCAATCCCTGCTTTTATACAAGCATCCATTAAACTCAAATCTTGATAAGGCAAAGCAACATTGAGTAAAATTTGTGCTCCTGTTTTCTTGATAAGTTCTACAACCGCATTGCTATCATCAGCATCAATTTGCGCCGTTTCAATTTGAACCCCTAAACGCTCTTTGATAAAAGCAGCGATTTCATCACATTTGCTTTTTGTTCTACTAGCTAAAGTGATTTTGCTAAAAGTATCAGAATTCATTGTGCATTTTACAGTAGCCACACGACTTACCCCACCTGCGCCTATGATTAAAAGATTTTTCATGAAATTTGTCCTTAAAAGATTTTTAGGAATTTTAGCTAAAAATTGATAATATCAAAATTTATTTTTTCTTCTAAGTTATAATTTGAGCTTAATAACATAAAAAATTCTATATTTTTATATCTTAACTTAAGTCTATAAAAAGCCCCTAAAAATTCTTTTTGTAAAATTTTAGCCTCAAAGCGATTTCCTATTTTAAGTTCTGCATAACCAAAAATATAATTTTTTGAAGCTATCCAAGCAAAAAATTCATCTTCTAAATCAAGTTTTTTTTCTATGATATTTAAATCAGGTAAAATTTGCGCACTTTTAAAATCAGGCTTAAAATAAAGCTCTTTAGGATTTGCATGAGCTAAAATTTTTCCTTTTTCTAAAAAAGCGATTTGATCAGACATGCAATAAGCATCTTCAATATCATGAGTTACCATAATAGCTGTAATGCTTTGATTTTCAATCATTTTTTTCAATTCTCTTCTTAAATCTTGTTTTAAATTTTGATCCAAATTAGAAAAAGGTTCATCTAAAAGCAAAAGCTTACATCCTCTTGCTATAGCTCTAGCAAAAGCCACTCTTTGCGCTTGCCCTCCTGAAATTTCATCGATTTTTTTATATCTTAAATCTTCAATTTCAAAAGTTTTAAGCAAATGATTTAAAATTTGATTTTTATCTTTTTTATCATAAAGTGCAAAAAGTATGTTTTTCTCAACATTTAAATGAGGAAATAAAGCATAATTTTGAAACATCAAAGCCACTTCACCTTTGCAAGAAAACAAATCATAAGAACTAGCTTGTTCAAGCTTAGCAATAATTCTTAAAAGCGTGCTTTTTCCGCTTCCACTACCTCCTAAAATGCTTAAAAATTCTCCTTCTTTGACATGAAGATTGATATTTTCTAAAGCTTGTATTTTTCCGAAATTTTTAGATAAATTTTTAATTTCTAACATCATCTTTCCTTGTGATTTTATCCATCCAAACAACAACCATTAAAGAAAGAAAAACGATAAACAAGGAAGGCAAAGCTGCATCATAAATTCTTTCATCGCTTGCAAACCAGAAAGCTTTAACACTTAAAGTTTCAAAGCCAAAAGGCACTAAAATTCTACTTAAAGGAAGTTCTTTAATCGTATCAATAAAAACAATAATAAAAGCCAAAAATAAAAAATGTTTCATTAAGAGTGTGTGAATTTTAAAAAATAAAATAAAATAACTCGCTCTTAAATTTAAACTTGCTTCATCAATATTTAGATGAATTTTATTATAACCCCCTTCTAAAGAATAAATTGCACCTGCTAAAAAACGAATTATATAAGCAAAAACAAGAACAAGTAAAGAATTTCCCAATAAACTCATGTGAAAAAATTTATCCAAAAATACAAAAAGCACTATAATGCTAATCCCTAAAGCAGCAGCAGGTATAGAATAACCCAAAGAACTTATTTTTAAAATAAATAAATTAAAAAAATGATTCTTAACTATCCTAGAACTAAACATCAAAAAATAAGCTAAAAAAGTGGTAATTAAAGCAGTGATTAAAGCTAAGATTATAGTTTGAAAACTGATAATATAAAATTGCGATTCAAAAAGCTTATGATCTTTTAGTCCCCAATAAACTAGCCAAATAAAAGGTAAAATAAAACCTACAAAAGCAATCATAAAACAATAAATACAGGATAGAATTTGTTTAATAGGATTTAATTTTCTTTTTTTGATAAAAAGAGTTAAATTTTGATTAAAACTATAATGATGTTTATTTTTATAATAATAATCCACATACATAATCAAAAATACAAAAAGCATTAAAATACCCGATAAAACACTAGAAGAATAAGAATCATTCAAATCATACCAGAGTTTAAAAATTCCAGCCGAAAAAGTATCCACTCCCAAATAAGCACTTGCACCATAATCACTCAAAGTTTCCATTAAAACCAATAAAGCTCCAGAAAAAATGGCAGGTCTTGCACTCAAAAGTGCCACGCGTGTAAAAAATCTAAATTCAGAATATTTCATGATTTTAGCTACTTCATAAGCCTCTTTAGCTTCACTTTTAAAAGCTGTTTTAGCAAATAAATAAATATAAGGATATAAAGAAATAGCCAAAACAAAAATAACACCATAATGATTGAAAAAATCTATCCTAAAGCCAAAATTTTCGTGAAAAAATCCTTGAAAATCCATAATTCCCACATAAACAAAGGCTAAAATATAAGCAGGTATGGCTAAGGGTAAAATGAGTAATTTTTCTAAAATTTTACAGAAATAAAAATCATAATTTGCGATCAAATAAGCAGAACTCACACCCAAAATCAAGCTTACACACAATACTCCCACGCTAATTATAAAAGTATCTTTGATGAATTTTAAAAATAAATAATCAAAAAAATGACTCAAATTTTCTTTAATAGATGAAAATTGGGTTAAATTACTTGTATTAAAATTTTGAAATAAAATATAAAAAAGTTCAGCAAAAATACCAAAAATAGGTAAAGCAAGAAAAAGGGCAAGTAAAATTGCCCCGAGTTTATAGTATTTTAGGGTTTTATACATTATCTAAAACCGACTTCATCGTAAATTTTAACCGCTTCTTTAATATTTTCTGCTATCTTACTCACAGGGATTTGATCTTCTTTGAAAGTTCCAAAATCTTTTACCGTTTGGCTTAATTCTACATCATTTCTTATAGGAAATTCATAATTACTATCAGTAAGAATTTTTTGAATTTCAGGACTTAACATAAATTCCATAAATTTTTTAGCCGCATCTTGATTTTTACTTGATTTTGTCATAGCAATACCGCTAATGTTAATATGCGTTCCTCTATTGTCTTGATTAGGAAAAATAATACCCAAAGAATTCCCCACTTCTACATCTTTTGGATTTTTAGAATTCTTTAAAAGCCCTATATAATAAGTATTCATAACTGCAAATTTAGCTTCACCTGCAAATACTTGTCTGGCTTGATCTCTATCTCCACCCTTTGGATTTGTCGCAAGATTATCAAGCACACCTTTAGCCCATGCTTTAGCCTCTTTATTTCCATCATTAGCTATAATAGATGCTAAAAGAGTTTTGCTATAAGGAGCTGTAGCACTTCTCATAACAATTTCTCCTTTAAATTCAGCTCTTGCTAAATCTTCATAATTTTTCATTTTGCTAATATCGATATTTGCGTTTTTGTTGTAAGCAATAATTCTTGCTCTTTTTGTGATCGCAAACCATTCTTTATCCTTATCTCTTAAATGAGCAGGTATAAATTCTTCTAAATATTTTGATGAAACAGGAGATAAAAGTCCTAAATTTTTAGCTTCTGTAAGATTTGAAATATCAGCTGTGATGAAAATATCAGCAGGGGAATTACTTCCTTCAAGAGAAAGCCTTTTAATAAGTTCTGAAGCTTTAGCTTGAGTATGATTGACCTTAATACCTGTTTTTTCTTCGAATTTTTTGATGATTTCAAAATCAGCATCATAATGTCTTGCTGAGTAAATATTAAGCTCACTAGCACCTAAAAATGAAAAAGCCGTTAAAAACATAAGAAAGATTTTTTTCATATTTTATCCTTTATTGAGAATTATACTCGGTTTTATTAAGATCTTTAAAATCAGTATGAGAATGTTCAGAGCAAGCAAAAGCAAAGCCAACGCATAGTAAAAATAAAATTATTTTTTTCATAGACATTAATTCCTTTTTAGATATTTTGATAAGAAATATTAATATTAAAAAGTAAATATGACGTAATCTTTATATTTTTATATTTCTTTAAAGAATAAAGAGGTTTATTTTTGACACATGTGTTGATAAATTTATGATTTTTAATAAACTCTTGATTAAATAAAGTTGATTAAAATTTTTCTTTTAAAAGGTGGTAGCATGTTTTCTTCATTTTTTGCAAGTAAAAAATGGGCTTTATGGGCTTATTTGGGACTTTTTTTACTGTTATTTTTCTTATATATACAAACAAGCTTAAACGTTGCAATCAATTCATGGTATAGTGATTTTTACAATGTTTTACAAAAGCCAAAAATAGAACTTTTGGATTCTAATTCTACGCAAAAAATAGAAGAAAATCTTGAAAATAATACCACTTTAATCCAAGAGGCTAATCAAAGAGCTGAGCAAAATTTCCAAAAAGCTAATTTTATCAATAAAGGCGCATTGTATTATTATCAAAATTTATTAGAATATTTTTTCAACTCTAGGGCTATGATTGAAAAGCCAAATTATTCAGCAAATGATTTTTATGCTTTGATTTTAGTTTTTTTGGCTATTGCTATTCCTTATGTTTTAATCGCTACGATTAATATCTATTTTGCTAGCGTCTATGCTTTTAAGTGGCGTGAGGCTATGACTTTTTCTTATTTAAAATTTTGGAAAAATAAAGATGATAATATAGAAGGAAGTTCGCAAAGAATTCAAGAAGATACTTATAATTTTTCTAAAATCGTAGAGAGTTTAGGACTTAGTTTTATAAAAGCTTTGATGACCCTTGTAGCATTTATTCCGATTTTATGGAGTTTAAGTGATGTTGTGAGTAAAGCTTTATTTGCAAATTTAAGCGAAAATTCTTCTTTTTATTTTTTAAAAAACATTGATGGTTTGCTTGTTTATATTGCACTTTTGATTTCTTTAGGAGGCTTGGTTGTGTCATGGTTTGTAGGTATTAAGCTTCCTGGACTTGAATATAACAATCAAAAAGCTGAAGCAGCTTTAAGAAAAGAGCTTGTTTATGCTGAGGATAATCGCAAAGAATACGCTAAAAATGAGACTATGATAGAGCTTTTTACAGGGCTTAAATTTAACTATAAAAGACTTTTTTTACATTATGGATATTTTAATATTTGGCTCATTTTATTTGAGCAAATGATAGTTATAGTGCCATTTTTAATCATGGCACCAGGGCTTTTTGCTGGAGCTATAGGACTTGGTATTGTAATGCAGATTAACAATGCTTTTGATCAAGTACGAAGCTCTTTTAGTGTTTTTATCACAAACTGGACAACTATCACTCAACTTAGAAGTATATATAAGCGTTTAAAAGAATTTGAGAAAAATATTTCTTATAAGTCTTAGTTTTTTCTTATAAAATACAAGAAAAAATTCAAATATTAAATTTACTTTTAATTGTGTATAATAAGGTTTAATAATATTTTATTTCTTAAGGAGCTTCATTGGACCCCAGTCAGGTTTTGGATTTAAACCAAACTTCTACAGCATCTTTTGATGCAGGATATTCTATACTTATGGTTGTTGTTGCACTTGCTCTAGTGTTTTTAAATGGTTTTTTTGTTTTGTCTGAATTTAGTATTGTTAAAGTACGTCGTTCCAAGCTTGAAGAGATGGTAAAAGAAAAAAAAGCTGGTGCCAAGAAAGCTTTGGAGGTTACTTCAAGACTTGATACTTATCTTAGTGCTTGTCAATTAGGAATCACTTTAAGTTCTCTAGCTCTTGGTTGGATAGGTGAGCCTGCTATTGCAAAAATGCTAGAAATTCCGCTTATTAATCTTGGTTTTAGCACTGTTATTATCCATACTATAGCTTTTATTATTGCTTTTAGTATTATTACTCTTTTACATGTGGTTTTAGGAGAACTTGTGCCAAAAAGTATAGCTATTGCAGTTGCAGATAAAGCGGTTTTATTTATAGCTAGACCTCTTCATTGGTTTTGGATACTCTTTTTGCCTTGTATTAAAATTTTCGATTTTTTAGCAGCTATAAGTTTGAAACTTTTTGGAATAAAACCTGCTAAAGAAAGCGAGCTAACTCATAGCGAAGAAGAAATTAAAATCATAGCAAGTGAGAGTCAAAAAGGTGGAGTTTTAGATGAATTTGAAACAGAGATCATACGCAATGCTGTTGATTTTTCAGATACTGTTGCTAAAGAGATTATGACTCCTAGAAAAGATATGATTTGTCTAAATAAACAAAAAAGTTACGAAGAAAATATGCAAATCATTTGTGAACATAAACATACTCGCTTTCCTTATATTGACGGTTCTAAAGATACTATTTTAGGGATGATACACATACGAGATATAATACAAAATGAATTAAGCCATAAAAGTCAAAATTTAGATACTTTTGTTAAACCTTTGATTTTAGTTCCTGAAAATATCAGCATTTCAAAAGTACTTGTAATGATGAATAAAGAACGCTCTCATACTGCATTAGTAGTTGATGAGTATGGTGGAACTGCTGGAATTTTAACCATGGAAGATATCATGGAAGAAATTATTGGCGAAATTAAAAGCGAGCATGAAGAAGACAGCTATAAAAAACTTGCTGAAAATATCTATGAATTTCAAGGACGATGCGATATAGAAACTGTTGAAGAAATGCTTGTAATAAACTATAATGAGGATTTAGAACAAGTTACTATAGGTGGATATGTATTTAATCTTTTAGGACGCTTGCCTATAGTAGGAGATCGCATTGAAGATGAACTTTGTTACTATGAAGTTAAAAAAATGGATGGGAATTCTATAGAGCGTGTTAAGGTGGTTAAAAAAACAAATAAAGATGAAGAATAAGCCTCTTTAGGCTTATTTCTTTTTGTAAATTTGGTTTTTAATTTCTATACACTCAAAACCTTTTTTATCTAGTGTAACTACGCGTAAATATCCACCATCATCTATTTTACCCTCGCATAAAAATACTCTTTTGGCTATTTTCATAGGAAGTTTTTCTTTATTTCTGTGTCCAAAGATTTGATAAAGATTGTCCGAGGTGAAATTACAAAATTGATTTGCTATTTTTTGACTGTCTTCATATCCACCTACACCATAAATAAAATCATGGCTTGGTATAAAACTTATTTTTTCAGGTTTGGAGGGTATAAAATTTACTCCTCCATGTGAACAAAATATGAATTTATTTTGGAATTTGTAGTATAAACATTCTTTTAGATGAGGATAGAGTTTTCTAGCATCTCTTGGAGTAAGTTTTTCTTTTCTAAAATCCTTTAAAGTATTTTCATTAAATTCTTTGGAATTTGACAATTCTCCATTAGCCCATTTTATAAGATGTCTTTCGTGATTTCCTTCTAGTAAGCATACATTTTCTTTTTCACAAATTTTTAAAAGAAATTTTATTACTTTGCCATTTTCTATACCTCTGTTGATATAATCTCCTAAAAATATATAAAATTCATCTTCTTTGATTGTTTTAATGTATTCTTTTAAAACACTATAACAACCTTGTAAATCTCCTATATGATGAATTTTTTTGTATTTGCTTAAATTTGGCATTTGGTAAAGACATTTTTTCCAGTCACTTGAGTCTAAAATTGCGTATTTTTTTGGATTTTTTTTGAGTAAATCTTGAGTTTTTTCCAAAAGAGCATAAGGGATGATATATCCATTTTTTTTAGCTTCTAAAAGATTTTTTTCTTGACATTGTTTTAAAGAGCTATCAAAAACAATAACATACATTTTATAGCGATATTGTTTAGCTAAGTCTTTATAAATTTTTAATGTTTCATTGTAAGCGTTTATGATGCAAAACTCACCTTTTTGCATACGCATTTCTAGAAGTTTGAGTAAAATTTTACTCAAATCTTCATCATTTTTAACATTTAAAATTTTATATTCACTGACTATATTTTTAACGCTTCCTGATAAAAGACGCAAAGCATTTAAATCAAGTGTATAATTTTGAAGTTTATTATTTTTGATAAATTCTTCTTGTCCTGCGTAATAATTCCCTCTTAAAACAAGTAAGATTCTCACATTCTTTGCCTAGATTTTCTTTAAAAATTCAGTTTTTAAAACAATAACGCCAAATTTATCTACTCTAGCCTCAATTTCACCTTCTTTAGAAGTGAGCTTAATATTTTTTATAGTAGTTCCACGTTTTAAAGTTGTACTTGCACCTTTAACCTTAAGATCTTTTATTGCACTCACGCTATCACCTGCGTTAAGTTCTGTTCCATTAGCGTCTTTAGCCATTTTTTTCCTTTCTTTGATCTAAAATATTTAAAATTTGCACCACTAAAGCAAAAACCATAGCAGTATAAATATATGCCTTATCAATATGAATATCAAAACTTTCAGCAACTAAAACTACGCCTATTAACACCAAAAAAGCTAAGGCTAAAATTTTAATGCTTGGATATTTTTCAACGAAATTTGCTATAGGTTTAGAAGCAAAAAGCATCACAGCTACTGCGATAATAACAGCGATAATCATGATGGTTACATCTTGAGCAATTCCTACTGCGGTAATAACACTATCAAGCGAAAACACTATGTCAATCACAGCAATTTCAGCTACAACTATCCAAAGTTTATTGCTTGCTTTAAAATGACTTTGACTTTCTTCTTGATGAGAAATTTGCTCTTTAATTTCTTTAATAGACTTTACAATCAAGAAAAGCCCACCTAGTAAAAGAACCAGATCTCTTCCTGAAATTTCATTGCCTAATACACTAAACAAAGGTGTTACAAGTTTCATCACCCAAAAAAGAGATAAAAGAAGTAAAATTCTTGTAATCATTGCAAAAGCTAAACCTAAAATACGTCCTTTATCACGATGTTTAGGGGGTAGTTTACTTACTAAAATAGCTAAAAAAATGATATTATCTATCCCTAGTACAATTTCAAGAGCACTTAAAGTAGCTAAAGTAATCCAAGCATCAATACTAAATATCCATTCAAACATAAATTTCCTTGAAAATTTTAAAATTTTTTAAAGCGATATTTTATAGTTTTAAAGCAAATACCTTTAATTCTTTAAGAAAAAATTTCAATCACACTTAAGGGTAAAATTTCATGTTCTAGACTATGAATTTTTTCTTCAAATTCTTCAAAACTCAAATTTCTTTTTTCAAAAGCTTTTTGAGCTATAATCATTCCACCATCAAGTTCTTCACTGACCCAATGCACACTCACACCAGCCACTTTCATATCACTTTCATAACTTTCTTTAATCGCATGTGCTCCTTTAAAAAGTGGCAATAAAGAAGGATGAAGGTTAATTGCCTTAATATTTTTTGTAAAAACAGGGCTTAAAATTCTCATAAAACCTGCTAATACAGTAAGATTTGCTCCACTTTCTTTGATTTTTTGTACCAAAATTGCATCAAATTCTTCACGAGTATTATAAGCCTTATGATCAACAATGACAGTATCAAGACCAAATTTTTTTGCTCTTTGTATACCAAAAGCGTCTTTTTTATTGCAAAGGCAAAGTACTACTTCATAGGTATTTTCCCTTATGGTTTTTTTATGAAGTTTTTCTAAAATATTTTCTAAATTACTTCCATTTCCACTAAAAAGTACAGCTAATTTTACAAGCATTTTAATCCTTTGATAAGTTTTAAAGCGTCAAAGCTATTTTTATTAAATTTATATTTTTTGCAACAAGTCCATGAGCTAAAGTAGCATTTTTTACTGCTTCTAAAGCGCTAAAACCAAAACCTAAATGTGCAGCAATCATTCCACTTAAAACATCTCCGCTCCCACCTTTAGCTAAGGCTTGATTTCCTAAATTTACAACAAATAATTTTTCTTTTTGCACAATAATAGGATTTGCTCCTTTTAAAACAAGAACACAATCATAATTTTGTGAAAATTTTCTAGCATAGAAAAAGCGATTTTTTTGCAATGTTTCTATATCTAAATCCTCATCAAAGCACATTTTATAAAGTTTTATAAATTCTTTTGGATGAGGGGTTATAACGACATCTTTTCTGTTTAAATACCAAAGCAAAGCCTCACTTAAAAAGCAGTTTGCATCCAAGATCAAAGGAGTGTTTTGCAAAATTTCATCTTTTAGAAAATCCAAATTTTCAAGCCCCATACCTAAAGCAATAGCACTTGCATTATTTTCAATTTTTTCTTTTAACATCAAAAGAGGCGAGAAACTTTTTTGTGCTACTAAAGAAACAAGACCTGCTCCAAAATTTAAGGCTCCAAGTCCTGCTAAAGTTCCAGCACTTGCATTGGCAACTATATAAATATGGCCAAAATTTCCTTTATTGGCGTTGATTTTTCTATCTATAGTTTTTAAATCTTTTTTTTCAAGCAAAAAAGCTTGAGAATTAGGGTAAAATTGCTTAGAGTTAATGCCTAAATTGGCTATTTTAATCCTTCCTACAAATTCCTTAGCAAAATCTTCAAGTAAAATTTCCTTTAAAGCTCCCATGCAAAGTGTAATATCAGCTTTAAAACAAGGATAAAATCCCAAATTTGTAGGTATATCACAAGCTATTTTTAAAGCCTTGCTTTGATTAACTTTTTGAATGATTAAACTTGTTTTTTCATCTAAACAACGATTTGAACCTGTGCCTAAAATACAATCAACAATAATATGAAATTTCTTAAAATCGGGTTCTTTTTTACAAAATTTAAAAGCATAATTTTGTAAAATTTGCTCTTGTTTTTTAAAAAGCGTATTTTCTTTAAAGCCTATTTTATAAGCTTTAGCGTGTTTTAAATTTCTTAAAGCCACCAAGCCATCTGAAGCGTTGTTACCCCCACCTAATAAAAAAAGTATTTTTACTTTTTTAATCTTGCATTGAATGCGAATTTTTTTAGCTTCTTTTTTAATTAGCTTAGCTAAATTTAATCCCGCATTTTCCATTAAAATAAGCTCATCTAAGCCTTTATTTATAGCATTTTGTTCTAAAATTTTTATATTATCAATAATAGCTTTCATAATCTTTTTTCACCAAAAAATATATATTTTTTTCTCTTTCTTCTTCAAATTTTTTCATTTTGGGTAAAAATTTCTGGATCAAAGCACGAAAATTCTTAAAACCATAATTTTGTGGATGAAAATCCGAGTATTTGCGGTTCATATTAGTGCGGATTTGTGCGTATTCGGCACGCCCTTTTTCATCGATAAGCTGTTCGGTGATATTGATTAAAGCTCTTAAATAATCCTTACTTAAAATATCTTCTTTTTTACTCTCATCTTTATCTAAATAAAAAAATTCACTAAAAGCATTTATATAAGATTTTATAGACTTTTCAAGCCCCATTCCTATAACTTGTTTTTTATTTTCTCTTAATTTTTGAATGAGTGAAGTATAATCACTATCGCTTGAAACAATAACAAAAATATCTATATTTTTTTCATAAAATATGGACATGATTTCAGTGATTAAATACATATCGCTTGAGTTTTTGTTGGCTGCAAAATTAAATTGTTGCATAGCGATTAAAGAATATTCAGCAATTTGCTCTCTCCAACCTTGTATATTTTTTTGAGTCCAATCCCCATAAATGCGTTTAATGATAACCTCTCCATAATCTGAAGCGATATCAAAAATACTTTTAGCGTATTTTGCAGGGATATTTTCTGCATCTATAAAGATAGCTATACTTTTATTTTCCATTTTAATTCCTTGCTCTAAAGCTTAAAGCTTCTAAAATATGGGTTTTGTTAATATTAAGACTTTGTTCTAAATCTGCTATACTTCTTGAAACTTTTAAAATTTTATTAAGCGATCGCAAAGAAAGATTATAACGTGAAATTGCTAAATCTAGCGTATCTTTAGCATCTTTTTCCAATACACAAAAACGACTTAAATCTTCATCTTTTAATTTCCCATTAAATTCTTTTTGCCCTCGTTTTTTACCAAAAATAAAAGCTTGTAAAATTTTTTCACTCATTTCTTTAGAACTTATACTTGTTTTATCATCCTTGCTGATCTCATCCATAGCTACATAAAGATCAATCCTATCCATAATAGGAGCTGAAATGTGATTTTTGTATTTTTTAATCTCATTTTCACTACAAACACAAGAAAGATTTTTAGAAAATAAATTTCCGCAAGGACAAGGATTTTGGGCAGCTATAAAGCTAAATTTTGTTTCATAAGTGATTTTAGAATTTACTCTTGAAATATGAATTTTATGATCCTCCAAAGGTTCTCTTAAACTCTCTATGATTTGCTTGTTAAAATGTGGAAATTCATCAAAAAACAATACTCCACCATTTGCAAGTGCGACTTCTCCAATTCTAGCATTTTTTGTTCCTCCGCCAAAAATACTTGCTCTTGTAGAAGTATGATGAGGATGACGAAAAGCACGAATTTTAGTAAATTCACAATCTTTTGAATCTAAAGACATATAAGCATTTTGCATTAAAATTTCACTTAAACTTTGAGGAGGCATGATATAAACAAGGCGTTTAGCACACATACTTTTACCACTTCCTGGACTTCCTTCAAATAAGATATTATGCATACCTAAAGCAGCTATCATACAAGCTCTTTTGGCTTTTTCTTGTCCTTTGATGTCTTTAAAATCAAGTTTAAAATCCATATTTTGTAAAAAAATTTCATTTTCTATTTGTAAAGGGCTTGCGAATAAAGGATGATTGTGAGAAAAGCGAAAATTTTCATAATTTTTTTCTTTAAAAAACTCTATTGCTTCATTTAAATTTTCAAGTCCATAAACCTCCAAATTTGGTATCATGGAAGCTTTTTGCGCTATACTTTTTGGAACAACGATTTTAGCTTTTTTAATTTTAGCAGAGAGAAACAAAAGCAAAGAAAAAAGCTCATTTGTACTTTTAATACTTCCATCAAGTCCTAATTCTCCTACTACAAAAAAGTCATCTAATTCTTCATTTTGCAAAAGAATTAATAAAGCGATAGCCAAATCAAAATGCGATCCCTTTTTTGGGATGCCTGAAGGACTAAGATTGATAGTAATTTTTTTAGCAGGAAAAGCAAAATCACAACTTAAAAGCGTGGCTTTGATGCGTTCGACACTTTCCTTAATCGCTGCACTTGCAAGCCCTACTATGCTTAAATTTGGCAAACCTCTTGTAAAAGTGGATTCTACCTCTATAATGTCTAAGCCTTCATGAAAGCTTATGCACTTTAGTTTTTTCATTTCTCTTTTTTATGATTTTTCTTCTTTTTCTTAAATTCTTTATCGAATTTTTGACGCTTGGCAAAGGAAATTTTTTCTATAAATAAATGTCCATTTAAATGATCATTTTCGTGTTGAATAGCCACAGCTAAAAAACCTTTTGCTTCAAGTTCTTTAAATTCTCCAAAGCGATCTTGATATTTAAGCAAGATATGATTATAGCGTTTCACTTCTTCAAAAAAATCTGGCACACTCAAACATCCTTCTATGCAAGTGATCATTTCTTCATCTAAAGGAATAATTTCAGGATTGATAATCTCTAGCAAATCTTCTTTTTTTTGTTCATCATTTTCATTAAAAATATTCACAAGTAAAACACGCAAAGGAATATCCACTTGAATAGCTGCTAAACCTACTCCATTACTTGCTATCATAGTTTCATACATATCATCAAGTAAGGTGTGAAGTTTTGTATCAAATTTATTTACAATTTCAGAGTTTAAAAAAAGTCTAGGATTGGGATAAGTGATAATTTTTCTAACCATTAAAAAGCCTTTGTTTTAAATGATCTCCAAAGAAATCATTTAAAACTTTTTTCCAAAACCTTATCAATCAGCCCATATTCTTTAGCTTCTTGTGCTGACATGAAAAAATCTCTTTCTGTATCTTTTGCTATTTTTGCAACTTTTTGCTTAGTATTTTTTGCCAAAATATCATTAAGTATAGTTTTGAGTCTTAAAATTTCTTTGGCTTGAATTTCAATATCTGTGGCTTGACCTCTAGCTCCACCTAAAGGTTGATGAATCATAATACGTGAATTAGGCAAAGCAAAACGTTTTCCTTCTGCGCCACAACTAAGCAAAAATGCTCCCATAGAAGCAGCTTGTCCTATACAAATCGTACAAACATCAGGTTTGATATAGTTCATAGTATCATAAATGCTAAAACCACTTGTAATTACACCACCTGGAGAATTGATATAAAGATAAATATCTTTCGTAGGATCTTCAGCTTCTAAAAAAAGAAGTTGTGCTACGATAGAAGCGGCAAGTTCATCATGAATTTCACCACTTAACATAATAATTCTATCTTTTAAAAGGCGTGAATAAATGTCATAACTTCTTTCACCACGACTAGATTTTTCAATAACATAAGGAATAAACATTATTTATCTTCTTTCTCTTTTTTGCTCACTTTTTCCGATTTTTCTGTTTTTGGCATAAAAATATCATTAAAAAGTTTTTCTTCAATTAAAGCCATTTTCACAGCAGGTAAAGCTCCTTGTTTTTTATAGTTTTCTAAATGCTCTTTTGGATTCATACCATAGCGATATGCTTCAAAATAAATCGCTTGAATCAATTCTTGATCATTTACCTCAATCTTACGCAATTTTGCAAGCTCATCAATAATAAAAGTAAGTTTTACACTTTTTTGCGCTTCTTCTTTAAAAGAATCACGTTTTTCTTGGTATTTTTCTTTACTTGCTTTAAGCTCTTCAATTTCTTTTTCGCTAAAAGTATTAAAAGCCGCACGCATTTGCATATCAGTTTCTTGTTCTACTATGCCTTTAGGTAAATCAAAATTATATTTTTCAATCAAAGCATCTGCAAATTTACCTTTTAATTCGTCATTTACAAGTTTAAAAAGTTTTTCATTTTTGATTTGCTCTTTTAATTTTTCATCTAAAACTTCAACACTAGCTTTTTCTTCTCCTGGTAAAAGTTTTTTAAGCATTTCATCATCAAGTTCTGGAATTTTAAGTTCTTGAATTTCATGTAGTTTTACTTTAAATACTGCATCTTTACCCGCTAAATGCGTCGCACCGTATTCTTTAGGGAAAGTTACTTTGATATCTTTTTCTTCACCTATTTTCATTCCTACCATACCATCTTCAAAACCTGGAATAAATTGCTTAGAACCAATTTCTAAAACATAATTTTCAGCTTTACCACCTTCAAAAGCTTTATCATCTACAAAACCTTCAAAATCAAATTTTGCAAAATCACCTTCTTTTAAAGCTCTTTTTGTTTTTATAGCTTCAGGAGTAGCAAAACGCTTTAAAAGTTCATCTTTCTTCTCATCAATTTCTTTTTTACTTACTTTTGGAGTTTGATATTCAGGGATAAGTTTTTCATAACCATCAAGTTTAATTTCAGGTTTAAAAGAAAGTATTAACTCAGCAATAATTTCTCCATCTTTACGATCAAATTTTTCAAAATATGGCTCACCTACAAGCTCTTTACTTTCTTTTTTAAGTTCTTGTAAAGCACTATTTACAGCGGATTTAAAAAGATTTTGTTCTGCATCTTGAGTGAGTTCTCTTTCATATCTTTTAAGTACAGCACTTACAGGAACTTTTCCTGGTCTAAAACCGTCCATTTTTACACTTTTAGAAGCTTTTTTTGCTAAATTTTCTACTTCACTTTTGATCATTCCTGAAGGAATTTTTACACTAGCAGTCGCATTAACAGAATCTAGTTGCTTTGCCTTTACTTCCATAGTTTTTTCCTTATAAAATAAAATTTGCTTTCAATGATAGCAAATTTTTCCTTATTACTTGCATAAAATTTTAAAGTAATTTATGATAAAATTGCAATATTACATTATTATTAAAATATAAAAATATTTTTTGGAGAAAAATTTGCAAAAAAAATTTGAAGATTGTGTTAAAACCATGCTTGAAATTATAGGAGAAAATCCAAATCGTGAAGGGCTTATTAAAACACCAAATCGTGTTTTTAAAGCTTATGAATTTCTTACCAGTGGTTATACGCAAAATGTCAAAGAAATTTTAAATAATGCTTTATTTGAAAGCTCTAATAATGAAATGGTTTTGGTGCGTGATATAGAATTTTATAGTCTTTGCGAACATCATCTTTTACCTTTTTTTGGGCGTGCTCATGTAGCCTATATTCCTAATAAAAAAGTAGTAGGTTTAAGCAAAATTCCACGCCTTGTAGAGGTGTTTGCAAGAAGACTTCAAATTCAAGAACAACTTACCGAACAAATCGCACAAGCTTTAATGGAAAATGTCGATGCCAAAGGTGTTGGCGTAGTCATAGAAGCAAGACATATGTGTGTTGAAATGCGTGGAGTACAAAAAGCTAATTCCACCACTACAACTTCAGCTTTGCGTGGAATTTTCTTGAAAAATGAAAAAACTAGAGAGGAATTTTTTTCTCTCATAAACTCTGCTAAACAGGTAAGATTTTAATGAATCTTGAAAAACTACGATCAAAACTTGGTAAAGAAAATTTAAGTGCTATTTTTGGAGAGATTACAAAAATTTCTGCTACGAGTATAGAAATTCGTGGGCTTAAAACAGGGGTTGGAGATATAGTGAAGTTAGTTTCCAATGAAAATGAAAATTTAAACACTCTAGCTATGGTCGTAGAAATTAAAGAACAATTTAGCTATTTAAGTCCTTTTTCTTTTATAGAAGGTTTTAAAATAGGCGATCGTGCTTTCATAAGTGATGCAGGTATGCAAATAGGCGTTAGCGATGAACTTTTAGGCAGAGTGGTAGATCCTTTTATGCGCCCAAAAGATGGTAAAGGAGCTATAGAAGTAAGTAAATATATGCCTATAATGCGTGCACCTATTGATGCGATGAAAAGAGGGCTTATAGAAGAAGTTTTTCCCGTGGGTGTTAAAACCATAGACGCGCTTTTAACTTGTGGTGTAGGACAAAAACTTGGTATTTTTGCAGGAAGCGGGGTAGGAAAATCCACTCTTATGGGAATGATAGTTAAAAATTCCAAAGCTCCTATAAAAGTAGTGGCTCTCATAGGAGAAAGGGGGCGTGAAATTCCTGAATTTATACAAAAAAATTTAGGTGGAAAGCTCGATGATACAGTGATTATTGTTGCTACAAGTGATGATAGTGCTTTGATGCGTAAATACGGTGCTTTTTGTGCAATGAGTGTGGCAGAATATTTTAAAGAACAAGGTAAAGATGTACTTTTTATCATGGATAGTGTAACGCGTTTTGCTATGGCGCAAAGAGAAATAGGACTAGCTCTTGGGGAGCCTCCTACAACCAAAGGTTATCCGCCAAGCGTTTTAAGTCTTTTGCCTCAACTCATGGAAAGAACGGGTAAAGAAGAAGGTAAAGGCACTATAACAGCCTTTTTTACCGTTTTAGTAGATGGAGATGATATGAGCGATCCAATCGCCGATCAAAGTCGTTCTATCTTAGATGGACACATTGTTTTAAGTCGTGAATTAACAGACTTTGGAATTTATCCTCCTATTAATATACAAAACTCTGCTTCAAGGGTAATGAGTGATATTATAAGTCCTGAACACAAACTTTGGGCAAGAAAATTTAAGCGTTTAAACTCGCTTTTAAAAGAAAATGAAGTACTGCTTCGCATTGGTGCTTATCAAAAAGGAAGTGATAAAGAACTTGATGAAGCTATTTCTAAAAAAGAATTTATGCAAAAATTCTTAGGACAAAACCCTGAGGAAAGCTTTGAATTTAACCAAACTTTAGAGCTCTTAAGTCAAATTGATACGCCAAATACTCCTTTGCCACCAACTCAAAATATAAATGTAGGAAGTGCAAGTGCAACCTTGCCTAATCCTAATTTAAAATAAAATTATTTGATAAAATAATCTCCATCAAAACTGATTAAAGAATATTTTCTTTCATTGCCTATGCTTTGAGTTAGCTCTTCTATGCTTAAAAAACTTAGCGTATCAGCTTCTACATATTCACGCACTTCTTCAGCATTTTTATTTGCGCTGATAAGTTCTTCAAAAGTTGGAGTATCTATACCGTAAGTATCAGGAAATTTGATCTCAGGACAAGCTATGGCAAGATGGATTTTGCTCGCTCCTGCAGCACGAAGTAAGGAAATTATTTTTTTAGAAGTAGTGCCACGCACCAAGCTATCATCAATGACTACGATTTCTTTGCCTTCTAAAACTTTACGCATAGGGTTAAGCTTTAATTTTACTTTTAAATTTCTAAGCTCTTGAGTTGGCTCTATAAAAGTTCTTCCTACATAATGATTTCTTACTATTGCCATTTCAAGAGGGATTTGTAAATATTGAGCAAAACCTATAGCTGCACTTACTCCACTATCTGGCACAGGCACGACAAAGTCTGCTTTATAAGCAAATTTTTTAGCTAAAGCTTCGCCCATTTTTTTACGCACTTCATACACGCTTTTACCTTCTACTATGCTATCAGGTCTAGCAAAATAAATGTATTCAAAAGCGCAAATTCTAGGAGTTTGAAAAAAAAGTTCTATGCTTTCAAATTTATCATTTCCCTGAGTAAAAATAAGCATTTCCCCTGGTTTAACATCGCGAATAAATTCAGCCTCTATAAGATCAAAAGCACAAGTTTCACTAGCAACTATATAGCCTCCATCTTTTAAACGTCCTAAAGACAAAGGACGTACCCCATGAGGATCTCTTACAATATAAAGTTTATCTTTGCTTGCTAAAACAAAACAATAAGCTCCTATACATTCTTTTAAACTCTCAATAAATCTATCTTTTAGACTTTCTTGCTTACTTCTTGCGATAAGATGAACAACATTTTCTGTGTCCATATTGGTTTGAAAAATAGCCCCATCTTGAATAAGTCTTGATCTTACTTCTTCTTTATTGACCAAATTTCCATTATGCGCTAAAGCAATATCACCTAAAACCGAAGTGGCTGCTATGGGTTGGGCATCGTTTAAACTTGAATTTCCTGCTGTACAATAGCGATTATGCCCTATAGCGATTTCACCTTCTAAAGTTTTTAAATTATCGGGATTAAAAATTTGACTCACTTCACCTTTAGCTTTAATAGTCTTAATATTTTTACCATTACTCACACTAATACCACTTGCCTCTTGTCCACGGTGTTGCATAGCAAAAAGAGCATAATACGCATAAGTACTAGCATTTTTTGAATTAATAACTCCTACAACTGCACACATTTTAAATTCCTAAAAAATCATTAATTGAATACATTTTTGCTTCTTGCTTACTAAGCCAAATAGCGATTTTAATCGCACCTTTAGCAAAAGTCGCCCTTGAAGTAGCGGTATGATTAAGTTCTAAAAATTCTCCATCTTCATAAAAACCTACCGTATGACGTCCTACTATATCGCCACCCCTTAAACTCATCACGGCAATCTCATCTTTACTTCTTTCACCTATGATGCCATCTCTTCCACTTACTCTTACTTTTTCAAGTTCTAAATTTCTAGCTTTTGCTACACTTTGAGCTAAAGTCATAGCTGTACCACTTGGTGCATCTTTTTTATGGCGATGATGCATTTCTAAAATTTCTATATCAAAATTTCTTAGCATTTGACTGGCTTTACTAGCAAGATAGTTTAAAACCGCAACACCTAAAGACATATTGGTCGCGTAAAAAATCGGCATTACTTCACTAGCACTTTGCATTAAATGTAAAATTTTCTCATCAAGGCCTGTTGTACCTATTACCAAAGGTTTAGGCATAGTTCTTGCATAATTTAAAAGCTCATGAGTTCCACTTGGGGAAGAAAAATCAATAATCACATCGCTTTTTTCAAAAAGCTCTTCTAAATTTCCACCCTTATCATAAAGTATCGAAATTTGTACTTGTGTTTCGCTTTTTAAACATTCTTCAATCTGTTTTCCCATTCGTCCTTTAGCGCCATAAATTCCTATTTTAATCATCTTTTTCCTTGAAAATAAAATATTGATTTTAGCATTTATTTTGTAAATTTTAAATAATAAAATTAAGCTTTATGGTTTTTTAATTTATATAAATTATCTAACAATTTTACTTCTTCTCCTAAGCCTTTGCTATGATAAAATTTTAAATTTTTACTAAGATATTTTTGCTCCACCCAGCCACCAAAATCATGTGGATAAAGATAGTTTCTTTTTTCTTGATGATTGCTGTTAAGATAATTAGGTATTTCTAAAGCTTCATTATTTTTTACATAGTTTAAAGCTTCATTGATAGCTTTGTAGCTTGCATTGGATTTGATTGTGCTTGCTAAATAAACTACGCATTGAGCTAGGATAATTCTTGCTTCAGGATAACCTATATTTTTAACAGCTTCTAGGGTTGAAACTGCTAAATTTAAAGCATTTGGATCGGCATTTCCGACATCTTCACTTGAAAAAATCACCAAACGCCTAGCGATAAAATCCGCACTTTCTCCTGCATCAATAAGTCTTGCAAGATAATAAATAGCTGCATCAACGTCACTTCCGCGTAAACTTTTTATCATTGCACTTGCTAAAATATAATGTGTATCTTTTGAGCTAATACCCTCACTATTTATGGTGTTGCGAAGTTTTTTAAGATTTTCAAGACTGATATGTTTTTCATCTAAAACCAAGACAAATTCAAGCAAATTTAGCATAGCTCTTGCATCAGCACTTTTAAGTAGAAAATCTTTAGCTTCTTTGTCAATGCTAAATTTCATTTTTTCTTGTACACGCAAGAGCAAAGTTTCAAGTTCCTTTACCCCTAAAGATTTAAATTCGAAAAGCATGGAACGACTTCTTATACCAGAACTTAAAACAAAATAGGGATTTTCAGTACTTGCACCAATTAAAATTAAACGGTAATTTTCCATAGGAATTAAAAGCATTTCTTGTTGGGTTTTACTAAGGCGGTGAATTTCATCAATAAAAATTAAAGGCTTATAAAGACTATTTTTATAATTATCTAAAATTTTTCTTAGTTCTTCGAGTTTAAAATTTCCTCCATCAAATTCATAAAAATCTAAGCCAAATTCTTTTGCTACAACTCTAGCAAAAGTTGTTTTTCCAGAACCTGCTGTTCCAAAAAAAATACTATGAGGAAGTTTTTGTAAAGCAGTAAATTTTTTGAAAATTTCTATAAGCTCATATTGTCCTAAAATATCATCAAAATTTTCAGGGCGAAAGGTCAAAGCTAGGCTCATTAATTTAAATCCATATTTGAAAATTCACTACCATTAATTTTTAGCTGAGGATTAGCTAGGCTATCATAAGATAAATTTAGAAAAAAGTTATTATTTTCTTTTAAAAAATATTGATTTAAACCTCCATAATCTTTTGTCCAAGGAAAAATTTCATCAGGTTCATCTGAACTGATAACTTGTAATTTTGCTTGATAAGAGTTGTTAATATTTAAATTGCCTTGTAGACTGATATTTTGTTTATTTTTTTCAAGAATTAAATTTTGTATTTTTAGATCAAGATTTTTTTGGATAAAATAAGAGATATTGAAATTTGAATTAAGAAATTTATTTATGGTTATATTAAATTTTGTTTTGTCAAAATTCAAATTCTGACCCAATAAAGATTTAAGATCAATATCAATTTCATTGGATTTTCCTTGTATGTTTAAGTTTACTGTTGAATTTTCTTCATTAAAATTTACTTGGTTTTTGCTATAAAAAGAATTGATTTTATTGTTATCTAGCACAAGATAATCAAAGTTGATCTCTTGTTGGCTATCACTAAATAAATTTAACTCATAAAATTGTACAGGATTGTTAAAAAATTGTTCGTAATTTAAATTTTGCAATACAAATTTAGTATAAAATTGAGAAAAATCAATCATATCAAAATGTATTTTAATGTTTTTAATTTCTAAATTTTTATTTATTAAAGCTTCAATATATCCGCCGTTTATGATGGTATCTCCGCCTTCATTGCTTAAATTTATATCTTTAATATTTAGAAATATTTTAGAGTTGTTATCGTGTAATTTGAGAGTAAAAGTTCCTAATTTATTGTTTTTTAACACTTCATCTAAAAAATCAAAAGGATTTGTAAAATTTCCTTTTATAATTTTATTTAAGAAAAAATAATTATTAAATTTAAGGTTGATTTTGGTTGAAAGCTGTGTATGAGAGTGATTTAAAGTAAAACTTCCTTTAGAGGTTAAAAAACCTTTTTTGAAGTAAATATCTGTAATTGTATAATCAGGATTGCAATTTTTAATAAATTTATTAAATAAAAGTTCGTTAGTGTATCCTATATAAAATATATGAGTAATAAAACCTAATATAAAACAAAAAACAATAAAAATCGATTTTTTCATTATTTGCCTTAGATGAAAATATAAGTGTTATTTTATAAATTGCTTGTTAAAAAAGAGTTTAAATTTTTATTTAAGAGCAATGAATGTAGTTTAGCAAAGAATGATTTTATAAATCCCTTGTTAAGGGATTTATATTAATAAGCTTTTTTATAACATTGAATTTCAATTTTTCTAGCTACTGGAATAGCTTGAGTATTTGGTGTAGCAGGTGTTCCATAAGAAATTTTACTTTCTAAAAAATTTCCAACCTGTAAATCTTTAAAAGTTCCATCTTTATCTGTTCCAAAAATACCACAATTATCCATTTCTATTTCGGTATTTGGTAGAACTTTTATAGCCATTTGTCCGCCATAAATAGAGTCAATAAGCAAGGTTTTATTGTTATCATAAATTTGTGCAATAGTACCTTCAAGTTTTAGACTATCTGCAAAAAGCATTGAGCTAGCTAAAAGTGCTGATGCGAATAAAATACTTTTTTTCATAATTATTTCTCCTTCAATGTAAAGTGATAACATTATAAACTTTTTAAGTGAAGTGAATGTGAAGTTAAAAATTTTGATTTTTTAGTTTTGATAATATTATGCAACTTATTATATTTTGACCATCGTTACTTCTAGTTGTAAATTTAAAAGAGTGAATACTTTATCAAAGATAATTCAAAATTATTTTTTTTATTCTTGTTTAAAATGGTTACAATTAGAAAATATATTTTTTTCAAAAAGTTATAAATTAAACACATATAAGTTGGACTTAAAATATCCTATTTTATTATTGAATAAAAATGATACAAAAGGATAGGATATGGAAATTTTTTTAGCTTTATTTGGGTTTTTCTCGTTAGGATTGATAGTTTGGCTTTTGCTAAAAGATTATACTACTCCAGCATTAGCTTTTATAAGTGTAAGTATTAGTGTAGCTTGTATTTTACTTATTCTTGAACAGCTTGGTTTTGGCGTGGGTGCAGCTTTAGGGGTTAAAGGAGGTGTTTTTGATATTAAAACATTGGTTGCTTTTATTAAAGATGGAGTCAAAAGTGTAACGGATACGGCGGCTTTGTTTGTTTTTTCTATACTCTTTTTTAGTGTTTTAAATGCAAGTGGTTTTTTTACTAAAATTTTAAATGCATTTTTATCAAAAATGAAAGCTAATGTATATCAAGTTTGCATTCTTACTGTTTTTATTGCTGCTGCTGTACATTTAGATGGTTCAGGTGCTTCTACTTTTCTTATTGTAATACCTGCATTATTACCTATTTATGAGCGTTTAGGTATAAGAAAGACTTCAATGTTATTGATTATTACTTCGGCTATGGGTGTTATGAATGTTATTCCTTGGGGTGGTCCTACTTTAAGAGCGGCTACTAATATAGGAATGGATGCAAATTTGCTTTGGCACCATATTATACCTATTCAGATTGTAGGTTTGGTATTATCCCTTCTTTTGGCAATTTGGATTGCTAAGATAGAAATAAAAAGAGGTGCAGGCGCAGGTAACTTGTCGGGAATAAATTTAAATATAGAAAAAAGCGAACACCATAATGAAAAATGGTTTTGGTTAAATTTACTTGTAGCTATTGGGGTTATTGGGCTTTTAATTAGTGGCATTTTTCCTAGTTATATTTGCTTTATGATAGGACTTGCAATAATTTTACCGCTTAATTATCCTAATTTAAAAATAGCTAAAAAAGTTTTAGATCGTGCAAGTGCTGGTGCAATGCTTATGTATATTACTTTAATTGGTGCTGGGATATTAATAGGCGTATTTGATAAAAGTGGTATTATGGAGAAAATGGGTGTTTTGATTTTAAATTTTGTTCCAGATTATTTAGGTGCTTATATTCCTTTGATGGTAGGGATATTGGCTGTTCCAATGGCAATTATTTTTTGTACAGATTCTTATTTTTATGGAGTGATGCCTATAGTTTTGAGTGTAACTAAGGCTTTTGGTGCTGAACCTTTGACTATAGCTATTATCATGGTGATAGCAAGAAATTGTGCGACATTTATTTCTCCTGTTGTGCCTGCAACTTTGCTAGGTTGTGGTTTAGCAGAGGTTAATATTAAAGATCATATCAAAAGAAGCTTTTTTTATATATGGGGTATAAGTATTATTTGCTTGATTTTTGCTGAGGTAGCTGGGATAATATAATTAAAATAAAAGAACTTTTGATTTTTCAATGATTGGTTCATTGTTTTATGATATTTTTGAGTCAAAAATTTATAAAAATATAAGCGTTTTTTTGTATTATTTTATTTTTCTTTAGAGAAAAATTATAAATTTAAACTTATAAGAATATTTTTTAAGTTGAAAGTAAATTTTAAAACGGAGAAATGATGTACAAAAAACAAAATTTACCAGAACTTACCTTAAGGGGTTTGATTTTGGGAAGTATTTTAACCATTATTTTTACAGCTTCAAATGTATATTTGGGGTTAAAAGTGGGACTTACTTTTTCATCATCAATTCCAGCTGTGGTCATCTCCATGGCGGTTTTGAGTCTTTTTAAGACTTCAAATATTTTAGAAAATAATATGGTTCAAACTCAAGCTTCAGCAGCAGGAACTTTATCATCAGTTATTTTTGTTATCCCAGGGCTTTTTATGTGTGGGTATTGGAGTGAATTTCCACTTTGGCAAACTTTTATGATATGTCTTTGTGGTGGCGGACTTGGAGTGCTTTTTACTATACCATTAAGAAGGGCTATGGTGGTTGAAAGCAAACTTGCTTATCCTGAAGGTAGGGCCGCAGCTGAAATTTTAAAAGTAGCTAATAAAGATCAGAGCAATAAAAAAGGAAAACAAGGTATTAAAGAAATAGCATTAGGCTCTTTTATAGCTGCTATTTTTAGTTTATTAACCAATGGTTTTAAACTCGCTGCAAGTGAGAGTAATTTTGCTTTTATTTGGAATAAAATGGTTTTTGGTTTTTCTATGGGATATTCTTTGGCACTTTTAGGAGCGGGTTATTTAGTTGGTTTAGCAGGTGCTATAGCTCTTTTTGTAGGTATGTTTTTAGCTTGGGGTATTTTTACTCCTTATCTTTCAAATTTTGAATTCGATAGTGCAAAAAATGCCGTAGATTTAGCTTCTAGTGTATGGAGTTCTAAAGTAAGGCTTATAGGAACAGGAGCTATTGCTATAGCAGCGCTTTGGACTTTAATAGAACTTTTAAAACCCGTTATTGAAGGTATTAAAGAAATTGTTAAAAATGTTAAAATTACTAATCAAGAAAAAAATGAAAGAACAAATATAGATCTTTCTTTAAAAAGTATTTTTATACTTTTTGTTTTAATGGTTGTGGGTTTATTTATTACTTTTTATAGTTTTGTTGAAGATGCTAACTTAAGTATTTATTATCAAATGCTATTTTCATTTATTGGAACTTTAGTTTCTGTTTTAATAGGTTTTTTTGTTGCAGCAGCTTGCGGATATATGGCAGGACTTGTAGGATCTTCTTCTAGTCCTATTTCTGGAATTGGGCTTATTGGTGTTATTATTTCTTCTATTGTTTTTTTGGTTTTAGGTGTGGAACTTTTTCAAGATCCTATGCTTTCTAAATTTGCAGTAGCATTAGCTATTTTTACTACTAGTGTTATTTTGGCTACAGCTGCTATTTCGAATGATAATTTACAAGATTTAAAGACAGGACATTTAGTCGGAGCTACTCCTTGGAAGCAACAAGTTGCTTTACTTGTAGGCTGTGTTTTTGGTGCTTTGGCTATAGTTCCTGTTTTAAATTTGCTTTATCAAGCCTATGGTTTTGTTGGAGCAATACCAAGAGAAGGTATGGATGCTTCATCGGCTTTAGCAGCACCGCAAGCGAATTTAATGAGTACTATCGCTCAAGGAATTTTTCATCACAATATAGAGTGGGGTTATATGGCTTTTGGTGTATTTGTAGGAATTTTAATGATTATTATAGATAAAATTTTAAGAAGAACACAGAAAATGTCTTTGCCGCCTTTAGCTGTTGGAATAGGTATTTACCTTCCGCCTGCTGTAAATATACCTTTAGTTATAGGCGGAATTTTAAAATATATTGTAATGCAATACTTGACTAAAAAATATGCAAAAAATTCTCATAAAGAAGAAAAACTTGCAAGTTGTGAGCAAAGAGGCACGCTTTTTGCTTCAGGGCTTATAGTGGGTGAAAGTATTTTTGGGGTAATTATCGCAGGAATTACTGTATTTTCAGTAAGTATGGGTGGTAGTGAAAATCCTTTAGCTTTAAATTTAGTAAATTTTCATGATAGCGAGCTTTTCGCACTTATCTTTTTTGTGGGAGTTGTATTATATTTTATTAAGCGTATTGTTAAAAAAGATGCTTAATTTTTGGGGTTAAAACCCCATTTAATCCATTCTGATATAATTTTTCTTTTGCAATTATCATTCAAGGATTAAAATGGAAAATTTATATGCTTTAATACTTGGAATTATAGAAGGTCTGACTGAGTTTTTACCTGTTTCTTCAACAGGACATATGATTTTAGGTACGACTATTTTAGGTATTGATATAGATGAGTTTTGGAAAAGTTTTTTGATTATTATCCAGCTTGGTTCTATTTTGGCGGTAATTTTTGTATTTTGGCGTAAATTGTTTCAAGGGCTTGATATTTGGTTAAAACTTGCAGTGGGATTTTTTCCTACTGGAGTTATAGGGCTTTTTGTGGCAAAATACTTAAATGCTTTATTTAATGGTTGGGTTGTGGTTGGAATGCTCATTTTTGGTGGTGTTGTGCTTATTCTTATAGAACTTGCGCACAAAAATAAACAATATCATATCAATTCCTTAGAAGAAATAAGTTTTAAACAAGCTTTTTGTATAGGTATTTTTCAATCTTTGGCCATGATTCCTGGCACTTCAAGGAGTGGAGCAAGTATTATTGGCGGGCTTTTGTTAGGATTTAATAGAAAAGTGGCTGCTGAGTTTAGTTTTTTACTTGCCATTCCAACGATGATTATTGCTACAGCTTATAGTATTTATAAAGAGCCTGAATTACTGAGTAATGCAAATTCTTTAATTCCTTTAGGCATAGGTTTTATCACTGCTTTTGTTGTTGCGGTTTTAGTTATAAAATTTTTCTTAAAATTTATTTCTAAATTCGACTTTATCCCTTTTGGAATTTATCGTATTATTTTAGGATTTGTTTTCTTTTATTTGTATTATAGTGGGATTTTAAATGCTGGAAGTGAATTTAAGCTATAAATAAATATTAAACTTATTCTAAGATTTTTTTAAAAATAAGCTGAATTTCAAAAATAATTAAGTCTTAGAAAGTTAAAATTAGAACTTTATAAACACTCACAGGGTAAGTGAGCGACAAAGGGTTAAAAATATGGAAAAAGAAGTTATTGCGTATTTGGACAATGAGACAATAATTGACTCTCAAAGTGTGAAAAATACAAATTTAAAAGAAATTTATTTTGATAATTCTAAAGAAAGTTTAGAGGTAATCCGTCATTCTTGTGCGCATTTAATGGCACAGGCGATTAAGAATTTGTATCCTGAAGCTAAATTTTTCGTTGGTCCTGTTATAGAAGATGGATTTTATTATGATTTTCGTGTAGAAAGTAAGATCGGCGAAGAAGATTTAGTAAAAATTGAAAAAAAGATGAAAGAACTTGCTGAAGCAAAGATTGAAATTTCAAAATATGAAATCACAAAAAACGAAGCTTTGGCTAAATTTCAAAATGATGATTTAAAACAAGAAGTTTTATTGCGTATTCCTGATGGAGCTGTAAGTATTTATAAGCAAGGTGAATTTGAAGATTTGTGTCGTGGTCCTCATGTGCCAAATACGAAATTTTTACGCTTTTTTAAACTCACTCGTGTTGCAGGAGCGTATTTGGGTGGTGATGAAAAAAGAGAAATGCTTACTCGAATTTATGGGACTGCTTTTGCAGATAAGGAAAGTTTAAAAGAGTATTTAACCATTATCGAAGAAGCTAAAAAACGCGATCATAGAAAGCTTGGAACAGAGCTTAAACTTTTTACTTTTGATGATGAGATCGGAGGTGGTCTTCCTATCTGGTTGAGTAATGGTGCAAGACTTAGATCTAAACTTGAACATATACTTTATAAGATCCATCGTTTGCGTGGTTATGAGCCTGTGCGTGGGCCTGAGCTTTTAAAAGCAGATGCATGGAAAATCAGTGGGCATTATGCAAACTATAAAGAAAATATGTATTTTACACAAATTGATGAACAAGAATATGGTATTAAGCCTATGAACTGTGTGGGGCATATTAAAATTTATCAAAGTGATGTAAGAAGTTATCGTGATTTACCTTTGAAATTTTTTGAATATGGCGTAGTGCATCGTCATGAAAAAAGTGGGGTTTTGCATGGACTTTTTAGGGTGAGAGAATTCACTCAAGATGATGCACATATTTTTTGTATGCCAAGTCAGATTAAAGATCAGGTTTTAGAAATTTTAGCTTTTGTGGATAATTTGATGAAATTATTTGATTTTAGCTATGAAATGGAAATTTCAACTAAACCTGAAAAAGCCATAGGCGATGATGAAATTTGGGAAGTAGCGACTAAGGCTTTAAAAGAAGCTTTAGATGAACAAGGTTTAAAATACGGTATTGACGAAGGTGGAGGGGCTTTTTATGGGCCAAAGATTGATATTAAAATCACTGATGCTTTAAAAAGAAAGTGGCAATGCGGAACCATACAAGTAGATTTTAACCTGCCAAGTCGTTTTAAACTTGAATACACTGATAGTGATAATGAAAAAAAACAACCTGTAATGTTGCATCGTGCGATTTTAGGTTCTTTTGAAAGATTTATAGGAATTTTAACCGAGCATTGTGCGGGTGAGTTTCCATTTTTTATCGCACCAACTGCGGTGGGTATAGTGCCAATAGGCGAAGCACATATTGCTTATGCAAAAGAAATTCAAAAAGAATTATTAGAGCTTAATATCGATAGCGAGGTGTATGAAAAAAATGAGAGCTTAAGTAAGAAAATTCGTATTGCTGAAAAACAAAAATTACCTATGATTTTAGTTTTAGGTGATGATGAGGTGGCAAAGCGTAGCGTTGCTTTAAGAGATAGAAGAGCTAAAGAACAAAAAAATCTTAGCTTGGATGAATTTATTAAATTAGTTAAGGAGAAAATGAGTGAGGTACACTTTTGAGTAAAGAAAAAGAAGTATTGCTCAATGAAGAAATAAGAGCGGATGAAATCAGATGTGTTGGCGATGATGGCAAAGTTTATGGTATTATCAGTAGTGATGAAGCTTTAGAAATTGCAAATCGTTTAGGACTTGATCTTGTAATGATAGCCGCAGATGCTAAGCCACCTGTTTGCAAGATCATGGACTATGGTAAATTCCGTTATCAACAAGAGAAAAAACAAAAAGAAGCAAAGAAAAAACAAAAAGTGATTGATATAAAAGAAATCAAACTTTCTGTAAAAATTGCTCAAAATGATATTAATTACAAGGTAAAACATGCTTTAGAATTTTTAGAACAAGGTAAGCATGTGAGATTTCGTGTGTTCTTAAAAGGACGTGAAATGGCAACTCCTGAAGCGGGTGTAGTTTTGCTTGAAAAAATTTGGACTATGATAGAAAATGAAGCTAATCGTGACAAAGAGCCGAATTTTGAAGGTCGTTATGTAAATATGCTTGTAACTCCAAAAAAAGCTTAATCCACTTTTGTGGATAAGGCTTTTAAAGGTTTTAAATTTTGAAAGAAAATCCTTCTTTTTTAAAAGAGCAAATTATAACTTATCTTGGAAATAAAAGAGCACTTTTAAGTTTTTTAAATAAGGGCTTTAAGGTAGCTAAAAAAGAACTTGGTAAAGATAAATTTAGTTTTTGTGATATATTTAGTGGCTCAGGTATTGTAAGTCGTTTTGCAAAAGCGCACTCAAATTATATTTTAGCCAATGATTTAGAGGATTATTCAAAACTCATCAATGAATGTTATCTTGCTAATAAAGACAAAGATTTACTTCAAAATATAAAAAAGTATTATAAAAATTTAATCCAAAATTTAGATTTTCAAAAAGGTTTTATCAGTGAGCTTTATGCTCCAAAAGATGATGATGATATTAAAAAAAATGAAAGGGTTTTTTATACTTTTAAAAATGCTTTATACCTTGATACCATAAGGCAAAAAATCGAAAATGAAATTCCAAAAGAATTAAAGCATTTTTTTATAGCCCCTTTAATTTATGAAGCCAGCGTGCATTCAAATACTAGTGGAGTTTTTAAAGGTTTTTATAAGGGTAAGGATGGTATCGGAAAATTTGGTGGCGAAGGACAAAATGCACTTAAACGCATTAAAGGAGAAATAGAGCTTAAAATGCCTATTTTTTCAAATTTTTCTTGTGAATTTGAAGTGATGCAAAAGGATGCAAGCATGCTTGCAAAAGAACTTGATTTTTTTGATGTAGTGTATCTTGACCCCCCTTATAATCAGCACCCTTATAGTTCTAATTATTTTATGTTAAATTTAATCGCAAATTATAAAAAACCTGAAGAAATTTCCAAAATTAGTGGCATTCCAAAAGATTGGAATCGCAGTACTTTTAATAAGCCAAAATTTGCCCAAGATGCTTTATTTGAACTTATTAATGATTTAAAAGCAAGAGTGATTTTACTTTCTTATAATTGTGAAGGTTTTGTAAAAAAAGAAATTTTTTTAAAGCACTTAAGTACTCTTGGAAAATGTCGGATTTTAGAGCAAAAATATAATACTTTTAGAGCTTCTCGCAATCTTAAAAATCGTAATATCCATCTTCATGAACAACTTTATATTTTAGTTAAAAATTAAATTTTTGTTGCTAAAATTATTTTTTATTTTTACATGATTAAATTAATTTTATTTTTTCAGATGTTTTGATTTTCGAGCAATAAAGATAAGGTTGAAGAGAATAATAGTTAAAAATTTTAACTTTTTTTGTTTATAATACTTGCTTTTACATTTGAAGGATAAAGATGAAAATAAAAGTTGGGATTTTAGGAGCGAGTGGTTATGCAGGCAATGAGCTTGTTCGCATTTTGCTTAATCATCCCAAAGTTGAAATTTCTTATTTGGGTTCGAGTTCTAGCGTGGGGCAAAATTATCAAGATCTTTATCCTAACACTTTTTTAAATTTATGTTTTGAAAACAAAAATTTAGATGAACTTGAGCTTGATCTTTTATTTTTGGCTACTCCGCATGAATTTAGCGCCAAGCTTTTAAATGAGAATTTGTTAAAAAAGATGAAAATCATTGATTTAAGTGCGGATTTTCGTCTTAAAAATCCTAAAGATTATGAGCTTTGGTATAAATTCACTCATCCTAATCAAGAGCTTTTGCAAAATGCGGTTTATGGACTTTGTGAGCTTTATAAAGAAGAGATAAAAAAAGCAAGTTTAGTGGCAAATCCAGGTTGTTATACCACTTGTTCTATCTTAAGTCTTTATCCGCTTTTTAAAGAAAAGATCATTGATTTTAACTCAGTTATTATTGATGCAAAAAGTGGAGTAAGTGGAGCAGGAAGAAGCGCAAAGGTGGAAAATCTTTTTTGTGAAGTTAATGAAAATATCAAAGCTTATGGTTTAGCTTCGCACCGTCATACTCCTGAAATTGAAGAGCATTTAAGCTATGCGGCCAAAGAGAAAATCACTCTACAATTTACCCCTCATCTTGTACCTATGCAAAGAGGAATTTTAATCAGTGCTTATGCAAATTTAAAAGAGAATTTGCAAGAACAAGATATACGCGATATTTATACAAAATACTATCAAAACAATAAATTCATAAGGCTTTTACCGCCGCAGTCGCTTCCGCAGACTCGGTGGGTTAAATCAAGCAATTTTGCGGATATAAATTTTAGTGTAGATCAACGCACAAAGCGTGTTATTATGCTTGGTGCTATTGATAATTTAATCAAAGGTGCAGCAGGACAAGCTGTTCAAAATATGAATTTAATGTTTGATTTTGATGAAGATGAAGGACTTAAATTCTTTGCAAATTTGTAAAGGATAAAAATGTTAATACGAGCTATGCAAAAAAACGATTATGAAGCCGTTTATAAGCTTTGGTGCGAGATAAAAGGTTTTGGGATAAGAAGCATTGATGATAGCAAAGAAAATATAGAAAATTTTTTAGATAGAAACCCAGATCTTAGTGTTGTAGCAGTACTTGGTGAAGAAATTGTAGGAAGTATACTTTGTGGGCATGATGGGCGCACAGGAGGATTTTATCATGTATGTGTACATAAAGATCATAGAAAAAAGGGTATAGCACACGAGATGACAAAATTTTGTCTTGAGGCCTTAAAAGCTCAAAAAATCAATAAAATCGCCTTAATCGCTTTTAAAAACAATGATTTAGGCAATGAGTTTTGGAAACATTATGGTTTTACTTTAAGAGAAGATGCGAATTATTACGATCTTTCTTTAAATGAGTATAATCAAACTAGCTTTAATGCCTAAGGAATGATCATGCAAAAATATTTAGAAAAAGCCAATGTCTTAATCGAAGCTTTGCCTTATATACGCAAATTTAATTCTAAGATTATACTTATAAAATACGGCGGATCAGCTATGGAAAATGAAGAGCTAAAGCATTGCGTGATGCAAGATATAGTTCTTTTAAAACTCGTGGGTTTAAAGCCTATCATTGTACATGGTGGGGGAAAAGATATTTCTGCTATGTGTGAAAAATTAGGCGTAAAGAGTGAGTTTAAAAACGGTCTTAGAGTTAGTGATAAAGCCACTACTGAAGTAGCAAGCATGGTTTTAAATCATATCAATAAAAATTTAGTCCATAGTTTGCAAAATTTAGGAGTTAAAGCCATAGGGCTTTGTGGTAAAGATGGCGCACTTTTAGAATGTGTGAAAAAAGATGAAAATTTAGCTTTTGTCGGCACGATACAAAAGGTAAATTCGAAAATTTTAGAAGAGCTTTTAGACAAAGATTTTTTACCTATCATTGCTCCTATTGGCATGGATGAGGATTTTAATACTTATAATATTAATGCTGATGACGCAGCTTGTGCGATTGCCAAGGCTTTAAGGGCTGAAAAACTTGCTTTTTTAACCGATACTGCAGGGCTTTATGAGGATTTTAATGATAAAAATTCTTTGATTTCTAAAATCAGCCTTGAACAAGCTAAAATTTTAGCGCCTAAAATAGAAGGTGGCATGCATGTAAAATTAAAATCTTGCATTGATGCTTGTGAAAATGGAGTTACAAAGGTGCATATTTTAGATGGACGCGTGAAGCATTCTTTATTGCTTGAGTTTTTTACCGATAAAGGTATAGGCACTTTGGTGGGCTAAAGGATGAAAAATGGATTATAAAGAAAAAAGTCATATTGTCCCTACTTATAAGCGTTTTGATATAGTTTTAGAAAAAGGACAGGGAGTTTATCTTTTTGATGATAAGGCTAAAAAATATCTTGATTTTTCAAGTGGTATAGGTGTTTGTGCTTTAGGATATAATCATGCTAAATTTAATGCTAAAATCAAAGCTCAAGTGGATAAACTTTTACATACTAGCAATTTATATTATAATGAAAACATAGCTGCTGCAGCTAAAAATTTAGCCAAAGCTAGTGCTTTAGGGCGTGTTTTTTTTACAAATTCTGGCACAGAAAGCGTAGAAGGAGCGATGAAAACAGCTAGAAAGTACGCCTTTAACAAAGGTATCAAGGGTGGACAATTTATTGCTTTTAAGCATTCTTTTCATGGGCGTACTTTAGGGGCTTTATCGCTTACTGCTAATGAAAAATATCAAAAGCCTTTTAAACCTTTAATTTCAGGGGTTAAATTTGCAAAATATAATGATATTTCAAGCGTTGAAAAACTGGCGAATGAAAAAACTTGTGCCATTATCTTAGAAAGCGTGCAAGGAGAAGGTGGAGTAAATCCTGCAAATAAAGATTTTTACAAAGCCTTAAGAAAGCTTTGCGATGAAAAAGATGTATTATTAATCGCTGATGAAATTCAATGTGGCATGGGTAGAAGTGGAAAATTTTTTGCCTATGAGCACGCACAAATTTTGCCTGATATCATGACTTCGGCTAAGGCCTTAGGTTGTGGGCTTAGTGTAGGTGCTTTTGTAATAAATCAAAAAGTAGCAAGCAATTCTTTAAAAGTGGGCGATCATGGTAGCACTTATGGGGGAAATCCTTTGGTTTGTGCAGGGGTGAATGCGGTTTTTGAAATTTTTAAAGAAGAAAAAATTTTAGAAAATGTCAATAAACTCACGCCTTATTTAGAGCAAAGTTTAGATGAGTTGATTAAAGAATTTGATTTTTGTAAAAAACGCAAAGGCTTAGGGTTTATGCAAGGGCTTAGTCTTGATAAAAGTGTAAAAGTAGCTAAGGTCATTCAAAAATGCCAAGAAAATGCACTTTTGCTGATAAGTTGTGGGGAGAATGATTTGAGATTTTTACCTCCTTTGATTTTGCAAAAAGAACATATTGATGAAATGAGTGAAAAGTTAAGAAAGGCTCTAAAGAGTTTTTGATAAATTTTGTACAAAAAGTTTATTCTTTCCCATCTACTATAGGCACAAATAAACATTCTTCTAAAATTTCTTTTTGTAAATTTGTGCCATTTTTTCTAAGGCGTGTGATGAATTGTTTGCCATTGTGTAAAATAGGAGCAACTAAAATCCCGCCATCGCTTAATTGATCAAGTAAAATTTCAGGAATTTGTGTCGCATAAGCAGAAAATAAAATTCTGTCATAAGGAGCATAATTTTTCCAACCATTTTGTCCATCATCAAATTTTACATTGATATTAAAAAGTTCTAATTCTCTGAAAGTTTGAGCGGCTTTTTTGGCTAAATTTTCTATGCGTTCTATGGTAAAAACACGCCTTATGACTTTGCTTAAAATCGCAGCTTGATAGCCGCTTCCACAACCTATCTCTAAAATATTATCAGCATTTTTAAAATCTAAAGCCATAGTCATTTTAGCTACAGTTAAAGGTGAACTAATCCATTGAGAATTTGCCAAAGGCAAAGCATCAAGGCGATAAGCATGGGCTTTTAAAGGAGAAAAAATTTCACGTGGAATTTGACAAAAAGCATTAAAAAGTTCTTCATTGATAAAAACTTTTTGTGCAATTTCTTCAGTCATATTTTGACATCTTTTTTGTTCAAATGTGTTCATTACTTCTCCTATAAATTTAAATAAAAATTGTAACTAAAAAAGTTGAAATAGAGTTAAACTTAGCTATACTTAAATAAAAAGGAAAAAAATGCTTATAAAATTTAAAAATCACAGTCCCAAACTAGGTCAAAATGTTTTTGTTGCAGAGGGTGCTAAAATCATAGGAGAAATAGAAATAGGAGATGAAAGTAGCATTTGGTTTAATTGTGTTTTAAGAGCCGATGTTAATTTTATAAAAATTGGCAAAAGAACCAATATTCAAGATCTTAGCACGGTACATGTTTGGCATAGGGAGTTTGATGAAAAAGGAAAGTTAAAAGACGTTGGTTTTCCTACGATAATAGGAGATGATGTAACTATAGGACATAATTGCGTTATCCATGCTTGTGTGATAAAAAATCGTGTTTTAATCGGAATGAATGCTGTTGTCATGGATAATGCTTTGATAGAAGAAGATAGCATAGTGGGTGCTGGAAGCGTTGTAACAAAGGGTAAAAAATTTCCGCCACGCTCTTTAATACTTGGAAATCCTGCAAAATTTGTGCGTGAATTAAACGATGAAGAAGTCAGCTTTCTAAAACAATCCGCTTTAAATTATGTGGATTTTAAAAACGAGTTTTTAAAAGATCTTCAGTGATATTTTGAAGTTTAGGCGAGAGTTTTACTTCAAATTTCACAAAACGATCAAGATCTAAAAAACTCTCATCGAGTTTTGAAATTTGCTCTTTTGTATAATCTTGAATAGTATTTAAAGATGACTTTTTAAGAAGTCTTTTTTCTTTGTAGACTAATTCTAAAAGTTCTTTGCGTTCTAAATTTTCATCTTGATTTGGGTTTTCGTCAAAAACATAAAGCTCATCAAAAAGGATTTTTTGCGTGTTTTTATCATAAACCCTAAAAAGCTTTTTAAAATGAGGTAGGGTTGATTTTTCGTTATTTTCGCTGATTTTGATTTTAGGTTTTATGCCTTGATCTTCTAAGGCTGCGAGTTTATAAACGCAACTAAAAATAGGATCGCTTGAAGCAGTGATCAATCTTTCGCCTACACCAAAGATATCAATAGGCGCATTTTGTTCTTTGAGTTTTTTAATGCTCCATTCATCAAGGGCGTTAGAAACTATGATTTTACATTTCTGAAGTCCTGCTTGATCAAGTTCTTGTCTGATTTTCAAACTCAACTCAAGTAAATTTCCAGAATCTATTCTCACACCGCCTTCTTGGATACCAAATTCTTTAAAAACTTTAATCGCATTTTTAAGTCCACTATTTAAACAATCATAAGTATCGATCAAAAAAACAGGATTTTTTGGATAAATTTTCACATAAGCTTTAAAAGCTTCAAATTCATTTTTAAACATTTGCACCCAAGAATGTGCCATAGTCCCATTGATAGGGATATTATAAATTTTTCCTGCTAAAGTACAAGCACTTCCTATGCAACCTCCTATAAAAGCTGCTCTTGCTCCTTTCAAGGCTGCTTCACTTCCTTGTGCTCTGCGTGAACCAAATTCTAAAATTTTACTGTCTTTAGCTGCACGCACGATACGATTGGTTTTGGTAGCAATAAGGCTTTGGTGGTTTAAACTTAAAAGTAAAAAAGTTTCTAAAAGCTGTGCTTCTATAGTTGTAGCTTTAATACAAAGCAAAGGTTCGTTTGGAAAAATTACTTCTCCTTCGCGCATAGCATAAATTTCGCCTTTAAATTTAAAGTTAGCTAAAAAATCTAAAAATTCTGTATCAAAAATACCTTGTTTTCTTAAAAATTCTATATCTTCTACATCAAAACTCAAATTTTCAATAAAGTCTAAAATATCTTCAAGACCTGCAAAAATAGCAAAAGATCCTGAATCTGGAATTTTTCTAAAAAATATATCAAAATAACAAATTTGATCTTTTTTATTGTTTTTGAAATAGCCTTGAGACATTGTAAATTCATAAAAATCACAAAGCAAGGCTAAAGAAGTTTTAGAAGTCATCAAAGCTTATGCTACCCTTAGAATAATTCGTTACTTTACTTTCAAAGAAATTGCTCTTTTGATCGTTAAATTTTGAAAAATCATCTACCCATTTAATAGGATGTTTTGCATTGTATAATTTATCTAAATTGATCGCACTTAATCTTTGATCTACAAGATAATGGATATATTCTTCTATGATATCATCAGTAAAGCCCATGATTTGATTTTGAGTGATGTATTTACCCCATTTGATCTCAAGATCTCCGGCTTTTTTAAACATATCATAAATTTTATTGATATTTTCATCATGGAACAAATCAGGTCTTTCTTTGCGTACTGAATTGATCATATTTTGAAATAATAAAAGATGTGTGATTTCATCTCTTTGGATAAAGCGGATCATTTGTGCTGAACCTAGCATTTTTCCTGCACGTGCAAGTGCGTAAATAGCAGTAAAACCGCTATAAAAATATACTCCTTCTAAAATTTGATTTGCCACCATAGCTAAAAGAAGTTTATTATCATCTACATCGCCTGCTAATTCTTCATAAATGCTTGAAATAAAGTCATTTTTTTCACGCAAAGTTTCATCATGCTTTTCCATTTCATAAATCAAATCTGTATTATCGCAAATCGCTTCTACCATAACAGCGTAAGATTTTGAATGGTTTGCCTCTTCATAAGCTTGGCGTGCTAAAACCGCATTGATTTCAGGAGCTGTGATGTAAGGGTTGATATTATCTGCTAAATTATTGGTTTGAAAACTATCCATAGAAATAAGCTGACTCCAAACCAAATCATACATTCTTTTTTCACCTGCAGTTAAATTACAGCGATAATCAAGTGCATCTTTGGTTGTATCTACTTCTTTTGGAAACCAAGTATTTGCTTCCATTAAATCCCAAAGTTTTAAAGCCCAAGTATATTTTGCCTTAGTGAAATTTAAAATTCCATGTGGGTTACCATCAAAAACTTTACGATCTCCTAGAGTTTCGTTTGAACTTGGATTGTAAATTCTTTTTCTTTGCATTTTTAACCTTTCTTTATGCTTTGGTAGCTATACAACTTTGAGTTAAAATATCGTGTAAATTTAAACGATCTTTTCTTGCAAAACTGACAAATAAACCAAAGAGTAAGCCAAAACTTATAATAAATATCACATATCTTAGTAAAATTCTAAGAAAACTTAGTTTCTTTCCCGTTTTTATATCAATAAGATATAAATCATATGCTTTAAGACCTGGGCTTTGTGCCTTTTTTGTTAAAAAAATAGCTTGAATCAAACCAAATAAAAAAGTACATAAAGTTGTGATAAAATGGTTGTTTAAAAAAGCTTCTTTAGAGCCCAATAGAAAATAAAATAAATACAAAATAGGAACATAAATAAGAAAAATATCTATAAGCAAAGCTCTAAATCTTAGCCATCTAGAGCTAATTTTTGCTTTAGTTTTCATTTAATTTCCACGACTTCCTGGTTTTATAGCCTTACTCCCTTTTTTACAAAGCGGACAATTTGTTTCATCGTAAATTTCAAATTCAAAATTCCCTAGAGTAAAGAGTGGTAAATTTTCAGGTAATTTCGCATTATCTTTTCTTGGAGATTTTAAATTTTCTACCGCACAAAAACCACGATTTGCCAATGCTGCAAAACCTACAACAATTCCACCTAAACTTTCAATGATTTTTGCACTCTCTAAAGCACTACCACCTGTAGTAATGATATCTTCACAAATTATAAATTTTTCACCCTTTTTTACCTCAAAACCACGTCTTAAAGTCATTTCTTTATTTACTCTTTCAGTGAAGATAAAACGTTTACTACAAGCTCTTGCAAGCTCATAACCTGCTAAAATTCCACCTAAAGCAGGAGAACAAATGCTATCAAATTCTATCTTATAGTTTGCAATAATCTTTGCAAGTTCATCACAAAGTTTTGCTGCTAATTTTGGGTCCTCTAAAACTTTTGCACTTTGAAGATAAAACTGCGAATGTTTACCTGAACTTAGTAAAAAATGCCCTTCTAAATAAGCACCATAATCTTTATAAATTTGCTCTAAATTCATCGTTAAACCTTTAAAAGTTCACTTTCTTTGCTTTTTACACTCTCATCAATTTTTGTTGTGTAGGTGTCGGTAAGTTTTTGTACTTCATCATAAGCTTTTTTTGCTTCATCTTCGCTTATTGCCTTATCTTTTTCTAGTTTTTTAACTGCATCGTTGGCATCTTTGCGTATATTTCTTATAGAAACTTTTGCCTTTTCACCCATAGCTTTAGCTTGTTTTACATTTTCTTCTCTTTGCTCTCTAGTCATCGGAGGGAAAAATAATTTTACACTTTCGCCGTCATTATTTGGATTTACACCGATATTTGCAGCTGCAATAGCACTTTCTATGGTTTTTAGTAAAGGTTTTTCCCAAGGAGTGATGCTAATAGTTGAAGCATCACTTGCTAAAACAGTTGCTACTTGATTTAAAGGAGTTTGAGTTCCATAATAATCCACTGTAATATGATCTAAAATATGGGTATTAACTTTTCCAGTTCTTAAAGTGGTGAAGTCTTTTTTTAAGGCTTCTAAAGATTTTTCACTTTGGGTTTTTTGTTTGTTAAAAATTTCACTTAGCATTATCATTTCCTTTAATTATTTACTTGAATTAACATCGCTTGGAAGTTGTGGTGCACTTGGAGCGATAGAATTTGTGTTTGGGGTAGCAGGCACAATAGGAGCACTTGGAATAGTAGTGTTGTTGTTTTCTACTTTAATTTTCTCTGCTAAAGAGTCCTTGCTAGCTTTATTGTATAAATAACCAAGACCAATAGTATTTGCAATAAGTAAAATTCCCATGACAAAGGTAAATTTTGCCAAAAATCCAGCCGGTCCTTTGGCGCCAAATAAACTTTCATTGCTTCCACTATAAGCTCCAAGTCCTATACTTGAACTTTTTTGAAGTAAAACTGCTATACAAATAACTACAACGATGATAAATTGTAAAATGATTAAAAGAGTGATCATTGAAAATTCCTATAAAGTTAATTTTTAAATGATTATTTTAACTAAATAAAACTTGAAAAGTTTTGAAACTTGAAAAGTTTTTGTGAGAAAAATCCCACAAAAACTTATCTGCTATTGAAGCTTCTTAAGATATTAAGTAAAGATACGAAAAGATTAACAAAATCAAGATAAAGTGCTACTGCACCTTCGATTGGGGTTTCATAATTTCCGCGGATAATATTTTGCGTATCATAAAGAATGTAAAATGAAAATAATATTGCAGCTACTGCTGAAATAGCTAGATTAACTATACTGCTTTGGAAGAAAAGGTTTAGTAAAGATGCTGCTACAATAACGATCAATACTATAAATAAAGCTTTACCCATAACAGTAAAATCTTTTTTTGTATTCATAGCAAATACACTAAGTCCTGCAAAAGCAACTGTTGTTAAAGCAAAAGCTTGAGCGATGATAATTCCTCCAGCTGGTAGAGCTAAAACTGAAATAAGTAAAGGTGTAAGCGTTAAACCTGAGCAGAAAGTAAAACCAAAAAGTAAAACAAGATTTAATGGAGCTTCTCTTTTTTTCCATTGCAAAGCAAATAAAAGTCCGATTTCAACAGCAAAAAGGATCCAAAAAGTTACTTGTGATTGTATAAAAAATGATGCTAAAGCAAAAATTCCTACATATGCACCTACTGTTGCAGCTAATAATGAAGCAGCAAAAAGTTGATAAGTTTGTTTAATAAAAATACTTAATTCGCTTGAGCGTGTATTTTCAAATTCTTTTGATCTTGAGTAGTCTCTATCATAAAGACTCATAAAATTCTCCTTGCAAAATTGTTAGATTTTTTAAAATCTTGAGCGAAATCTAACATATTAGACTAAATAAAAAGTTAATTTATATAATATCTTATACTTAAATGAAATCTTTGCTGAAATTTTGTTATAATTTCAAGATTTTAGTTTCAGGTTGGTTCTATGGAAAATCTTATTAGCGGTGCGATTAAGTTTATGCAAGAAGACTTTAAGGAGCATGAAGAACTTTTTGAAAGTCTAAAAAATAAGCAAAATCCCCATACTCTTTTTATAGGTTGTTCTGATTCTAGAGTAATTCCAAATTTGATCACTAATACGGGTCCAGGTGAGCTTTTTGTAATACGAAATATTGCAAATATAGTTCCACCTTATCGCGTTGGAGAAGATTACTTGGCGACAACTTCAGCAATAGAGTATGCTTTAAATTCATTGCATATTAAAAATATCGTCGTTTGTGGCCATAGTAATTGTGGAGGTTGTAATGCTCTTTATTATTCTGATGAAGAATTAAATAAAATTCCTAACGTGAAAAAGTGGCTTACCATGTTAGATCCGATAAAAAAAGATGTGATGATTTTTGCAAGAGACGATTTGGCTATGCGTTCATGGCTTACAGAAAAATTAAATTTAGTAAATTCTTTGCAAAATATACTTACTTATCCAGGCGTGCAAGAAGCTTTAGATGAAGGAAAAATAGAAGTACATGCTTGGTATTATATTATAGAGACAGGTGAAATTTATGAGTATGATTTTAAAGCAAAAATTTTTACTTTAATACAGGATAGGAAAGTTCAATGAAAAAAATTATTTTTAGTTTATGTTTTTTTATTTTATACCTTGGAGCACAAGAATTTAAATTTATTGATGCGAATATTAGTAAAGAAGATGAAGGAATTTATGCTTTAGTTGAAAAATATGTTGATCTTAACAATCAAATTAAAGAATTTAAGAAAAACAATGATGAAAATTCAAGCACTTTTAATGGTATTTTAAGTGAATTTGAAAAAGACAAAAAGACTATTTTAGCAAAAATACCCGATATGATAGTAGGACAAAAGATTAATGAAGAGGCAGTGGCTAGATTTTTAAAAGCAAAAGAAAAATTACTAGATGTTCAAAAAAAGAATATTAATAAGCCTTACATTTATACAGATGCCACTCTTAATCTAGTTTATTTTAACATTGTGGAAAGTTTTTATTCTTCTTTGTTTGAAGTGGAAAAACTTTTTAAAAATACAGCAAGCAGTGAAGATTTGATTGCTACTGTTGATAAGGCAATGGAAAATTTACAAAATTCTTCTAATGTTAATTTAGATAGTTTTAAAAGCAAAATTACAAATCCAGAAGAATTAGAAAAAATTACCCTAAAAGAAAGATATATCAGTAATGCTGTAGATTCTTATTCTGAAATTCTTAAGTATTTACGTTCAAATGCAGATTTGCTTGAAAGTAATTATATTTTTTCACTACTTGAGCTTCAAGTTTGGATAGATCGTATAAATGAGGCAATTGGGGTAAGTTTTGTTAATATCGGAAAAATAGTAATTTCTGCTTTGGTTTTAGTATTTTTTATATCTTTAAGACGTTTTTTTGCAAATATAGTATATTTTTTCCTTGTTCGGCTTTTTTATAGAAATAAAAATGATGTAGATGATATTAAAGTTATTTTTATTGAGAATATTAAAAAACCAGTGAGTTTTTTTCTGATTGTTTATGCTATTTCGATTTGTCTTACTATAGCAACTTATCCTGCACCTTTAAGTATTAATTTGAGTAATTTTTTCCACATAATTTATGCGGTTTTGATTGCATGGCTTATTTTAAAAATGCTTGATGGTTATGGAATGGTACTAGTTTCTAAGCTTGCTCAAAAAAGCGGAAAAAAAGAAGTTGTAAATTTAATTATTAAAATTTTATATTTTGTTATTATTATCATAGCTTTATTATATATCCTTGCTCAGCTTGGTTTTAATATTTCGGCTATTATTGCATCTTTGGGAATTGGTGGTTTAGCTGTTGCTTTAGCAGCGAAAGATATCATTGCAAATTTCTTTGCTTCTATACTTTTACTTTTTGATAATAGTTTTAATCAAGGAGATTGGGTAGAGGTTTCAGGTATAGAAGGAACAGTAGTTGAAATAGGACTTAGAAAAACTACTATTAGAACTTTTGATAATTGTCTCGTATTTTTACCAAATTCAACTATTATGGGAGCTAATATCAAAAATTGGAGTAAAAGACGCATGGGTCGCCATGTTAGAATGTATTTGGGTGTTGGTTATGATGCTACTCCTGAAAAATTAGATCAATGTGTAAAAGATTTGAAAGAATTTTTGGATACAAGTGATTTGGTAGCTCACGATGAGGATAGTGCATTAAAATATGGTGATCATACGACAAAATATCGTCAAAATCTTGTATCTATTAACGATTTAGAAGGCTATAAAAATGCTTGTTATGTGGCTTTAAGCGAATTTGCAGATAGTAGTATTAATATAGAGCTTTATTTTTATACCAAAAAAATAGGAGCAAAAGATTTTAGGGAAGCTAGACAAAGCTTAATGCTTGAGTTTATGCGTATAATCGAAAAAAATGGCTTAACTTTTGCTTTCCCAAGTCGCAGTATTTATATAGAAAATTTACCACCTCTTGATTTGCAAGCAAAAGCTATAAAATAGCAAGATTTTATCTTGCTATTTTTTAAACCGGCATAACGCGTATATTTGGACTTAATTCTTCTTGTAAAATTGTTTCAATAGCATAAAGTGTCGCACCACTTCCACTAGAACAACCACTACAAGCACCAAGATAACGAATATAAACGTCAATTGCTGCACCTTCAGCCTTTTGTATATCAATCACTTCCAAATCTCCACCATCATTATGAAGCATAGGGCGAATTTCAGCATCTAAAACACTTTCAACTGCTTTTAATTGTCCTACTACGGTCATTTCATCAAAAGCCACATCACTTTTCATTGTATTTTTGAGTTTTTCTCTATCCATCTCGGCTCTGGTTTCAGCTAAAATATCTACAAGGTAATAATCTCTTTTTTCATGTCCGCCTGGTTTGATACAGGACTTGCAAAAAGCACCTGCTTTAGTATATTGTGTGATTTCTTCTACACTATGCAAATCATTAAGTTTAATCACTTCTTTAATGGTTCCAAGACTTACTCTAGCGCACTCACAAACTATAATTTGATCTTCAAAATCTTCAGGACTTATACCTTTATAATGCGCTGCTGCTTGTTTGATTACATCATAAGCCATAACTGAACAGTGCATTTTTTGAGGTGGAACAGCTGGAATTTCTGGATTATCTCTCATGGCAAATTCCACATCTAAATTTGTGATTTTTACTGCTTCATCTACAGTTTTTCCTATACAAAGATCCACCATAGTATCACTACTTGCTATAGCTGTACCACAACCAAAACTTTTAAATTTTGCATCGATAATTTTATCAGTTTTTTCATCTACAAGCCAAAAAAGTCTTACCGCATCGCCGCAACTTTCTGCACCAAAATCAGCTACGATCAATTTTGCATTGCGTGCTTTAGCATCTTCTTCACTAAATTCTCCCATATGTTGAGGATTATTCATTCTATCTTGAACTTTTTGTGAATACTCATCCCAAATGGATCCACCAATTAAACTATTTTTTCCCATTTTTCATCCTTATTTGTAATTATTTGGATTATAAGCATAAGTGCAAGAAATTGCTCTTAATCTCTGTGTTGCATTTTTAATTTGTTTTGCTGCATAATCAATTTCTTCTTCAGTGTTAAAACGTGACAAAGAAAGCCTTAAAGCTGTATGCGCTAAATCATGCTCCGCACCGATAGCTTCCATAATAGGATTGCTTTCTAAAGCTTCACTTGCACAGGCTGAGCCCGTACTTGCAGCTATACCATTTTTATTTAAATCCCAAAGCATTGCTTCGCCTTCAACACCTTTAATACTTGCTAAGATTGTATTAGGCACACGGTGTTCCCTTTTTCCAACCACTGTTGTATCAGGCAAGGCCAAAATTTGATCTTCTAGTTTATCTCTTAAACGGCGTATATGAGAATCTTCAAAATCAAGCATAGTATTTGCAATACGCAAAGCCTCGCCCATAGCCACTATGTAAGGTACATTTAAAGTTCCACTTCTACGACCACCCATGTGTTCTCCACCGTGTAAAAGTGGAGTAAGTTTAAGTCCTTTTTTTATAAAAAGTCCACCCACACCCTTTGGTCCATGAAATTTATGTGCTGAAAATGAAGCAAAATCAACTCCTACTTGAGTTAAATTAACCTTTATTTTACCTACTGCTTGAGTAGCATCTGTATGAAAAAGAGCACCAAATTCATGCGCAAGTTCTGCCATCGCTTTAATATCAAAAATCATACCTGTTTCATTATTTGCCCACATAACACTTACAAGTGCTGTTTTATCGCTAATCACTTTACGCAAATCTTCTACAGTAGAAACCCCTTCTTCATTTACAGGAAGTTCTATGACTTTTACTCCAAGACTTTTTAAAAAATAAGCAGCAGCAGTAACAGCAGGGTGTTCTACACTAGAAATAATCACTTCATTGCGTTCTTTATCTAAAATATGATCAAAATACACACCCTTAAGCACCCAGTTAATGCTTTCTGTCGCACAGGAGGTTACAACTATGTCATCTAGGTCATTTGCTCCAAGTCCTGCATAAAGTTTATCCAAAGCTTCTCTTAAGGCAGGATGTGTTGCGCTACCATATTGATGAAGGCTATTTGGATTTCCATACATATCCTTTAAAAAAGGTAGCATCAACTCATAAGCATTAGGATCAAGCATTGTCGTTGCGTTGTTATCTAAATATACTTTCACTTTAAAATCCTTAATTTATCCTTAATTTTAATTAGGATATTTTTTATCTTTATTTGAAAACGGATAATAACAAAAATTTATAAAAATTAGGTTAAAAATTATAACAAAAATAAAATGCTAAAGTAAAATTTTAAAGTGAAATATTTTGTGAATTTTATATAGCAAAAATGAGAAATACTATTTCTTAAATTTTTCTTCGTAATACTTTACTATCTTTGAATCTTCTTTGGCTGTATGTTTAAAGATAAAATCTTGAACAACGAGATTTAATTTTTCGGTCATTATATTTACAAATTTAGCTTCACTGATGATAATTTCTTCAATTTCTAAGATAATTTTTCTATGAATTCTTGTATGATGGTTGATATAAGGATATTCTATTTCTCTCATAAAGGCTTCTTCATCTGAAAAATGTCTATTGATCATTATCAACAACTCTCTTAAGACAATTTTTAACTCTTTTGTTCCAACATGACGTTGGTTCATTAAAGAGAGTTTTTTAGAAATTTCAAAAAGTTCTTTATGTTGATGATCTAAAAGATCATTATTCATCGAAATAATTTTTTCATTATAAGTCATGGTTTTGAGTACTTTTATATTTATATTTTTTGAGAGCGGATTATAATGCTATAATACTTAAAATTTTATTAATTAATTATATAAAAATTATTATTATTAAAGTATTTATAATTTATATATTTTTTAAAAAATTATTTTAAACCATCACAGACATATAAGAGTTTAGAATTTTATTTATATTTGCTTGTTTTTGACGACGATCTAAAAAATTTTCTATAGAGCTAGAACGTAGTTGATTTACTTCTTCTAATCTTTGCGTATCTTGACTTTGGTTTTGATATTGTTTTTTAAGAGCATCAAAATCATTGCGATTTTGATCGATATAAATTTGAAATATTGAACTTGAATTTGCAAATTCTCTTAAATCCATATCTTTTTGGTAGTTAATATATTGTTGAAAAAATACAGATAGTTTGTCTTGAGTGCTTGTTTTTTTATCTACGCCATTAACATAAAGATAAAGATCAAAACTCATCTTTTTTTCATTTTCTTTTTTGATGTAATCTTCTATATCTGTTTCGCCCTTGAGAATTTTTTGTAAATTTTGATGAGAGCTTAGTTCTAAAGTGGCAGGTTTCATAAAAAAGTTAAATTCTTTTTCGTTTTGAGTTTTTATATCATGGTAGATAAAATTCATTAAAAGACCAGATTTTGATACTTCTGCATTTTTAGTTAAATAAGGTTTTAAAATTTCATTAGAAGAAGTGTTTTCTATGGCTTTATCAAAATGAAAATTAGTTATTTTATTATCTAACATTAAAGTATTTAAATTTGTGATATTGCTTAATGCCAAATCAATTTCTTCTTGATTGTTGTAAATTCTTGAAATTTGGCCTAAAAATTCTCCATTATCTGTTGAAAAACCTGATGATAGTTTTGAAATAAGATCGCGACTTAAATAAGCATTATCATCTTGTAAAAATTCTGAATTTATAGATTTTAATGAACTATGATAGCTATTTAAAAGATAAGGTAGATCAATTTTATTGTAGTTTAAATTTTCATCTTGTTTTGTGAGTTCTTTTGCTATGCTTCTAACGCTTTTAATGTTGATATTATAAGATTCTGGTATATTTGCAATTTTATTTAAATCTTTATCAAAAAAACCTTCTTCATTGATTCTAAATCCAAATTCACTGGCATAAGTGGTATTATTAAAAATATAACTTAATTGTTCTAAGCTATTTTCATTTCCTTCTTGTTCTAAAGCTTTGTTATCTTTAATCAAATTTAAAGCAGAGCTATTCTGTAAAGGATTAGATAAGGTTAAATTTTGATACGGATTTGCCGAATTTATAGTCATTTTAAATCTTTCCAAAATATTGCTGATTTTTTTATAAGCAAAAGGTGTGCCAAGTTTTTTTTAAAAATTAAATTCAGTCAAAAATTAGAAAAAATTTGATAGTATTTAGCTTTTCTTTTAATTTGAAAAATAAAAATTTATCTAAATAAGGAAAGCGTATGCCAAAGATGAAAAGCGTTAAAAGCGCAGTTAAACGCTTCAAAGTAGGTAAAAATAAAATCAAAAGAGGCTCAGCTTTTAGAAGTCATATTTTGACTAAAAAACCTGCAAAAAGAATGCGTGATCTTCGCACAGCTAAATATGTGCATAGCACAAATGTAAAAGCTGTTGAAAAAATGCTAGGAATTTAAGTTTTTGACTAAAAGTCATTCAAACTCCCCTTTGAAATAAAATTTCAAGGGCAAGCTCCAAATTTGGACGCCACTTTATGAAAGGAAATAAAAATGGCAAGAGTAAAAACAGGTGTTGTTAGACGCCGTAGACATAAAAAAGTTTTAAAATTAGCGCGTGGTTTTTATAGTGGACGCCGCAAACATTTTAGAAAAGCAAAAGAACAATTAGAAAGAAGTCTAGTCTATGCTTATCGTGATAGACGCCGTAAAAAAAGAGACTTCCGTCGTCTTTGGATTGTGCGTATCAATGCTGCTTGTAGGCTTAATAATTTAAGTTATTCAAGATTTATTAATGGTCTTAAAAAAGCAGGCATTGAACTTGATAGAAAAATTCTAGCAGATTTAGCTATGAATGATGCTGCTGCTTTTGCAAAAATTGCAGAGGCCGCAAAAAAAGCACTTTAATTTTTTTAGTGTAAGAATTTCAAGATTTTCGATTTCTTGAAATTCTTAATTTTTTAGTATTGATTTAATTTAGCTAGAACATCTTCATAACATTTGAGTTGATTTACATTTTTTTCAAAATCTTCGCTGACATTGCTTCTTTGTTCTAATTTATCTGAAATTTCTTTACCTGAATTTATAAGATTTGAAATGATTTTGGAAAATTCATTGGATTTATCCCTTATAAAATTCATTTCTTGAGTGCTAGAATTGGAACTTTTTGCAATGGATTGTATGGTCTGAATAACTAATTTAATAGCTCCTTCCATTTCACCTAGACCCATTTGGGTATTTTCTGAAAGTTTTCTAACTTCATCAGCTACAACTGCAAATCCACGACCAAGTTTTCCAGCTCTAGCAGCTTCTATACCTGCATTTAAAGATAAAAGGCTAGTTTGTTCAGCAATCCCTGAAATAAGATCTAAAATACTATTTAATTGATCTATATTTTTCAAAGAAGATTGCACTTCTTTTTCTAAATTCATTTTTTCTTCGCTTTGGTAAAGGTTGTATTCTAGGTAGTTAGTGAAATTGGTAAAACTTTCACTAATAGTTGTAAGACTTCTTCTTATATTTTCAAGTTCTTCAAAAATTTCTTTAAATATACTTGTATTTTTATCAATTTCTGATGTATTTTGTTTGAGTTGATTTAAAATTATTTTATTAATCTCATTTGTCATTTCTAGTTTTTGAGCTCTTATATTAAGATAATAGTATTTAAAATCGCTGTATTTTTGTATGAAAGTTTTTAAATATCTAGGTTTGAAATCATTAAAATTTTCAACTTCATAAAAAAATATTGCCACTAAACTTTTTGCAATTCCCACTCCATAAATTTCTCCAAAACTAGAAAAACCAACTATAGGAAAATCATTAAAATGGATTTGATTTAAATATTCTTTGTTGTGAAGTCTTCTTAAGATACAATCATTAAAAATTGCTCCTAGTGGTTTTGGTTTATTAAGAGAAAATTTTTCGTAATCTTTTTTTATGGCTTCAATAAAATTTGTTTTTTTAAGCAAGCTTAATTCTTGAGCACTTTCTATATCACAATAACTAAATAATGTTTTATCTGGGTTGATTTCCATAGGGGAAATAAGATAGTCTTCTCCAATTTTTAAAGCAAAAGTATATTCTTGCATTTTATTTTTAAGTTCTTCAAAAGTACAGTTAAAATAATTACATAAAGCTTCAACCGCGTTGATGGATTGAAAGGTTTTTTTATCAATAAATTCACGTACTGTCCTATCATATAAGCTTGCATCAAGTATAGTAAAGGTAATGTTGCTTTGAGGATTGAAATTTTGAGACTTCATTAAATCAAAACGATACTTAGGTTTAAATTGAACATGTATGCTTAAAGCTTGATTTTTTAATATTTCTCCATTATAAAATATAAATGTTCCGCTAAAGTCCATATTTCCACTAGATCCACCTCCTACTAAAGCACAAGGATAGGGGTTGTGTTTGTATAAAAGTTCTAAAAGAGAACTTTCGCTTTGACTTAAACCGTCATAAATTAAATAATGTAAAGTATTTGTGCAGTGTGCTTCAAAAGGTATATTTATAGATAAAACTTCTTTTTCTATCAGTTTTTTTCTTTCTGTATAATCTTTTATATTGCTAAAAAGCTTGATTTTATTTGCGCAAAGATTTTCTACCATATCTTCACTAAAAAGCATCAAACTTATTCCTTGGATATTTTGTTTATAGGGACTATTTTCAATGTTTGAGTTAGAATCAAGGTTGCATAATAAATCAGTAGCACTGCTTAAGATGATATCACATTGTTCATTTATAGAATTTTGAATCTTATTTCCTATGATCGCTAGATTAAGTTGATACGACACAAAGCCTATGATTAATTTTGGCTTGATATTTATTTTTTTCAATTTTTCTTCAAGTTCATTTTCTTGAAGATATAGAGCTTCTAAAACTTTTTTACTTTCTTCTTTTTTTGTTGAGCTTTTATTTTTAAAATTAAAAAACATCAATTTAACTCCATTAAAACTATTTTTTAATTACTAGTTAACTAAATCAAAATGTCATAAATTCAAGCATTTACATTTATTTGTAATTTTTATTATACCTTAAGCAATAAAAAAATGCAATAAGTAAATTAAATTTTAGATATAATTGTAAATCTATGAACAACATTGAATATTAAATAAGGATGTATTAAATATGATCGGAGATATGAACGAGCTTTTATTAAAAAGCGTCGAAGTTTTGCCACCTTTGCCTGATACTGTAAGTAAGTTAAGAAAATATGTAAGTGAGGCTAATTCAAATATAGAAACCATGAAAGTTGCTGAAATTATTTCAAGCGATCCGTTGATGACGGCTAAGCTTTTGCAATTAGCAAATTCTCCTTATTATGGTTTTACAAGAGAAATTACAACCATAAATCAAGTGATTACTTTATTAGGTGTTAGTAATATCATCAATATAGTTACCGCTGATTCCATTAGGGATAGTTTTAAAATAGATGTTTCGCCATATGGTTTGGATACTCAAGTTTTTTTAAGAAATTGCAACGAAGAGGCAACTTTTATCACAAATTGGCTTAATGATGAAGATAAAAAACTTTCTCATCTTTTAGTTCCTTGTGCAATGCTTTTAAGATTTGGTATTGTTATTTTTTCAAATTTTCTTATACAAAATCATAAGGATAAGGATTTTTTAGCTTTTTTAAATAAAAATGAAAATCTTGCTTTAGCAGAGAATGAATTTTTAGGTGTAGATCATATTTCTTTCTTAGGATTTTTGTTGCATCGTTGGAATTTTGATGATGTTTTGATTGAAAGTATATGTTTTGTTCGCACTCCTCATGCTGCTCGTGAAGAAGTGAAAAAATCCGCTTATGCTCTAGCAATAACAGATCATCTTTTTACTCCACATGATGGCTCTTCTCCATTTAATGCAAAAGCTGCAGTTGCTTTACTTGAAGAGGCAAAAACTCAGGGAATTAATTTTGATTTAAATAATCTTTTATCCAAGCTTCCTAGCAAAGCTAAGGAAAATTTAGATAAAGAAGATTAAAGAGCCTTTAGATTCTAAATTATAGTGATGAAAAGTTTAATCTTACCTCCTAATGAATTTTTAGATCATTATATTTTAAACGCTGAATTTCATCGTTTTGCTGGAATTTCAAAAAATGCTTATAAATTTTGGAAAAATGTAGAAATAGGTAGATATCAAGGAACAAGAATTGTATTTTTGCATAGAAATTGCATTTTAGAAAAACATCAGCAAGCTTTAAGGCAGTGTAATGGTTTAAATGGTTTTGTATTGGCAAGTGCTTTTTGCTCTTTTACTGGATTAGCTCCCTCTCATTTAGTGGAAAAAAATAATTCTTCTATTTATAAACTTTTAGAGCTTAAGGAGATTTGCGGGATTAAATTTGTTAACCTAAAAAAATTTTATGATTTTTTAGGGCTAAATTATCATCAGCATATTTATATAGAAAAATGCCATTTTTTTAGCCCAGCTCCTTTTGAAAAGCGTATCAAAATCACTGAGAGTATGTGCGTTGGGTATTATTAAGATAAGAAAAAATAAATGCACATAGCAAAGCTATAATAGCCAAAAAGAAAACATAAATTCCCAAAGAAAAACGCCAAAAATTACTTAAATTATCTAAGGCAAAACTATGCAAGAAAAAAGCAAGTTGCGGAGTTAAACCTCCAGCTATAGCATAAGCAATATTATATGAAAAAGAAAGTCCTGAAAATTTAATTTTTGCATCAAATACTTCACTCATTATTAAAGGACAAAAATTCATCACTCCGCTAAAAAAACATACAAGTAAATATAAGCAAGCTACTAGGTTAAAATCAGCATTTTGTCTATATAGAGTATTAAAATAAAGCAAGCTTACAATTCCAAAAAAAACACTAAAAAATACACAAGATTTGATAATGCCTATTTTATCCGCTAAAATTCCACTTATAATACACCCTAGGCAAATAAGTAAAATTCCACCTATTTGAAGATAGGTTTGTATAGAAGTGTTAATTTGAAGTATTTTTGCCATATAGCTAGGCATAAGCAAAATCATTACAACAATGCAACCTGTCAAAACCCAAGTAATCATCATAGAAAGAACAATTCCCATTTTAGCTTTTTTAAACACTTCTTTTAAAGGAAATTTTTCTAAAGCCTTGTCTTTTTTCATTTGTTCAAAAACAGGAGTTTCTCTTAAAAATTTTCTCAAATAAGCAGAAATAATCCCAAAAATTCCACCTAAAAAGAATGGAATTCTCCAAGCCCATTCATGAAGTTCTTCTTGGGTATAAATTTTATTCATAATTAAAAAAACTAAACTACCTAATAAAATTCCACCTACAACCGAAGCGGTTAAAATTCCCAAATAAGTTCTTTTTTGACCTTGTGGTGCGTGTTCGTATACAAAAACCCAAGCTCCAGGAAGTTCCCCGCCTATAGCAATGCCTTGACAAATGCGTATAAAAACTAAAAGCACAATACAAAGAAAACCTATGCTTTCATAATTTGGAATAAAAGCTAGAGTAAAAGTTGGAATAACCATTAACAAAATACTAATCATAAACATTCTTTTGCGTCCAAATTTATCTCCAAAATGCGCCAGTATCACACCTCCCAAGGGACGCGCTAAATATCCAGCCGCAAATATTCCATAAGTATTAAACATTTGCCAAAAACTACTTAAATCTTTTGGAAAAAAGTTTGTTGAAATATAATTTGCAAAAAATACAAAAATAATAAAATCATAAAATTCTAAAGTTCCACCTAATGATGAAAGTCCTAAAACTTTTATATCTTTTTGATTAAGGGTTTTGCTCATTCTTAATCCATCTCATAAAAATCATCATCATTGTTATCATCATCGTATTCATAATCATCATCATCATAATTATAATTTTTATGGTGATTTTGTGGATATTCTTCATCTTCGTTTTCATAATCATCGTAATTTAAATCTTCTTCATCTTCATAAGCCATTGTTTTCTCCTTAAATAAAAATACAAAGCTTATTTTATCTTAAATTTGTTTGGTTTTGCTATAATTTTTATAATTTTTTAAAAGGTGAATTTATGAAATTAAGTCATTTAGATGAAAAAAATCATCCTAAAATGGTAGATGTAAGCGATAAAAATATTACTTCAAGAATAGCCACAGCTAGCGGTATGATATATGTGAGTCAAGAAGCTTTTGATGTAATTAAAAACAATACTGCAAAAAAAGGTCCTGTTCTTCAAACAGCTATTGTTGCGGCTATAATGGGGGCTAAAAAAACAAGTGAAATTATTCCTATGTGCCATCCTTTAATGCTTTCTAAAGTTGAAACTGATATTGTGGAATTTTTTAAAGAATGTGCATTTAAGCTTATTGTAACAGTTAAGTGTGAAGGTAAAACAGGAGTTGAAATGGAAGCTTTAAGTGGGGTTAGTATAGGACTTTTAACTATATATGATATGATCAAGGCTATAGATAAATCAATGAGGATTACGGATATAGTGCTTGAAAGCAAAGAAGGAGGTAAAAGTGGTAAATTTGTGCGATCTTAAAAAAGAACCTCAGATCAATTATCCTACTTTTTGGAATTATAAGGTGATTTTTGAGGTGCATATTAAGGCAAGTGAAATTTTTCAAGAAATTTTAGGTCAAAGAGAATATAAATTTGAACATTCGAATTCAAGTGCGAGTGGAAAATATCAAAGTTATTTATTAAATGTTTATGTTGATAGCAAAAAAGATCGTTTGGATATATTTGATAAATTAAAAGCTAAAGCAAAATTTGTACTTTAAGAAAGAAGGAAAAATGAAAAATACTTTAATTATTTTTGAAAATTCTTTATCAAATCTCGGTAAAGATGAAGCAAGTGATTTACTCGAAGACTTGAGTTTTAATCTTGCGTATAAGCAAATTTCACATAATCCTCATGAAACAAAAAAAGTTTTAAATTCTCTTTTGGTTGAATTTTTAACTATTTTGAAAAAACTTGATTTTTTTGATGATGAAAATGTTACAAAGGTTATCAAAGCTTTGGTTAAGGCGAGTATTGTAGATGCTCAAAATTCACTTTATGAGTATATTAGCGAAGCTGAATTATTAAACAAACAGATTGAAAATCAAAAGAATTTGATTAAAAATCAAATCAGCGATAATTTTTTTGAATTCGAGAATATTTTACAAGAATGTTCTTTTTGCGATGAATTTAGTGGCGGTTTAAATGATGCTATTTTATTTGATATAGAAATGCTTGGAATTTTAAAAGAAACCGCTGAAAGTGCTTTTTTAACTACATTAGAAAAGGCTGAAGATATAGAACTTACAAGTAGTGAAATAGCTAAAAATCTCGTATATAATGCCATTTGTGAAGCTCATTTTGAAAAAGAAAGAATTTTAAAAATTTCAAGTATTATTTTAAATACCGCTTTTGAAATAGCTAATGAATCTATGGCTTATGCAAAAGATCTTTGTTTAGGTGTGATTAAAGGCGCAAGAGATGGTATTGTTTTAGCAATGGAAAAATTTAAAGCTTCATTAACTTATGCAAATTTTGAAGAAGATGTTAGTTTAAAAAGTAAAGAACTAATAGGTATAGAAGATGATTTTATTGCTCTTTTAAAAAAAGAGATTCAATTACAAAATGATCCTTGTAAGAGTATAGTTGAGAATTTGCTAGAACATGAACTTGATAATCTTTTTGCTAAATTTAGACGTCTTGCAGGTGAAAGCAGAGAGCAACTAATATTAGTTTTAAATGATATTAAAAAAAATCCAAAGATTAATGATTTTAACAAACTTACTCAAAGAAAATTAAATCGTTTTAAACAAGAAATTTTTGAATTAGAAAAAATTGCTAGTGAAAAATACAAAGATTTAAATTCTAAAAAAGCTAAAAAGCTCGGTGTAAGACTTTGGGAAAAAGCAAAAAAATTTGTTAAAAAATAATATCCCATTTTTTGGGATATTAAATATCTATTTCTATACCTACAGGTGCGTGATCAGAGCCAAAAATATCATCTCTTATGAAAGCGTTTTTAAGTTTATCTTTTAACCCCTTTGAAATGAAAAAATAATCAATCCTCCAGCCTACATTTCTTTCTCTTGCTTTCATTCTATAGCTCCACCACGAGTATTTTTCTTTGATTTCACCATTAATTTCTCTAAAAGTATCTATAAAACCAAGTTTTAGCAAATCATCAATCCAAGCTCTTTCTATAGGTAAAAAACCTGAAGTGTTGGCATTGACTTTTGGGTGGGTAAGATCGATTTCTTTGTGAGCGGTATTGACATCACCACAAATGATAATTTCAAACCCATCTTTTAAAAGCTTATCCAAATATACTAAAAAATCTGCATAAAATTTCATCTTAAAATTTAAACGCTCTTCATCTTTTTGACCATTTGGAAAATAGATATTAAAAAGTGCGATATTTTTAAAGCGGTGTTCTAAAACCCTACCTTCTTCATCATCAAAAAATTCGCATTTTTTTACTTCACTATCAAAATTACAAAGACTCATTACTCCAGAATATCCTGCTCTTTTAGCAGAATTAAAATACATGTGTTTAAAAGGATATTCATAAATTTTTTTAGGAAATTTATCTTCATGTGCTTTGATTTCTTGAAAACCTATAAAATCAATCTTTTCTTGTGCTATCCAATCAAGTGCATTTTTATCACAAATGGCTCTTAAGCCATTTACATTCCATGAAAGTAGTTTCATTGTTTTCCTTAAAATTTTCATTAAAAGTGTAAATCATAACATAAAAAGATTTAAAACTACAATCCATTTAAAAAAATTCAATAAAATTAAAACCTTAAATTTGAAGGAGGGATTTATATGCTTAGATTAACTTGGTTTTGGTTTACTTTTTTAAATTCTTTAATGATTGCAATATTAAATTTTAATTTATTTGAGTTTGTGTATGAAAAAAATAATCAAAATTGGTTTATAACTTTTGTTTTCATTATAGCTTATTTTGCATTGGTTCATGCGATTTTTTCTTTATTTTTTGTGAAATTTTTTACCAAATTTTTTTCTATACTGTTTATAATATCATCTTTTTTAAGTGTTTATTTCATTAGTTTTTATGGAGTGCTTATAGACTCTGATATGATACAAAATGTTGTTCAAACAGATATCAAAGAAGTAAAAGATTTGTTAAATTTAAAATTGATCTTATTTGTTGTTTTGGCTTTATTATTGGTTTTTTATGTTGTTAAAGTAAAAATTGATTATGGTAGTTTTAAATCTCATATGAAAATTAAAATTATCAATATAATATCGGCTTTGATTGTGGTTAGTGCGGTTTTAATTCCTTTAAGTAAAACTTTCTTGCCTTTTTTTAGAAATTACAATGAAATAAGGATGTACAATACACCTTTTTATCAATTTTATGCCGTATATCGTTATTATATTCGTTTTGTAAAAGCTAAGCCAGAATTTAAAACCATAGCTAATGATGCTTATAGAGAAAACAATCACACTAAAAAAATTTTGGTTTTGGTAGTAGGTGAAACCGCTAGAGCGGCAAATTACTCTTTGGGTGGATATGCTAAAAATGATACCAATTTCTACACTAAAAAAGATAATGTAGTCTTTTTTGATAATTTTTCATCATGCGGAACAGCAACAGCGGTAAGTTTACCTTGTATGTTTTCTATATCCAAGCGTAGAGATTATTCGAGTTCAGAATTTCAAGAAAATGCTATGGATATACTTTATAAAACAGGTGTAGATGCTACATGGTTTGATAATAATTCTGGTGGTTGTAAAGGGGTTTGTGATAGATTGGCTTATAAACAAAAGCTTTCTAGTGATTTGGATGAAAATTTACTCACTCCTTTTAAAGAAAAATTAAATCATTTAAGTGATCAAAATATAATAGTTCTTCATTTACAAGGTTCTCACGGGCCAACTTATTATAAACGCTATCCAAATGAGTTTAAAAAATTTACTCCAACTTGTGATACCAATGAACTTTCAAAATGTGATAGTAAGGCTTTAATCAATACTTATGACAATACTTTACTTTACACAGACTATCTTTTAAGTGAGATTATAAAACTATTAAAAGAACAAAAAGATTATGAAAGTTCTTTGTTTTATCTTTCAGATCATGGTGAAAGTTTGGGCGAAAATGATATTTATCTTCATGGTATGCCTTATGCTATAGCGCCAAGTTATCAAACTCATATTCCTGCTATTTTTTGGAGTAATGATGAAAATTTAATGAATTTAGCTAAAGAGCATAAAGGTTTAAAACTTTCTCAAGATAATCTTTTTAGTACTCTTTTAGGATATTTTGATGTAAAAACAAGTGTTTATGAACCAGAATATGATTTATTAAATCCTAAACTTAAGGCAAATCCATGAAGCCTAAATATCATTTTTTAAATAACGCAAGATATGCTTTAGAAGGGATTTTTGCTTTATTTAAAAATGAAATGGCGTTTAGAATTGAACTTTGCATTATTATCCCTGCGATAGTTTTTAGTTTTTTCTTAAAAGTTAGTTTTTTGGAGCATTTGTTATTGGTAAGTGTCTTAATGCTTATCTTAATTGTAGAAGCTTTAAATTCGGCTATTGAAGCTTGTGTTGATTTAGTTACTAATGAATGGCATGAAAAGGCAAAAATCGCTAAAGATTGTGCGAGTACGGCAGTGTTTTTTAGTCTGCTTTTAGCTCTTTTTGTTTGGGGCTTTATTTTATATAGTATTTACTTATGAAATTTGAAAATTTAATACGAGAAATTTTAGGAAAAAAGCGTTTTGAATTGTTAAAATTTTTATGTGAAAATGCCGATGAAAATGGTTTTATTATGATTAAAATCAGTGAGCTTGAAGAAAAATTAAATCAAAGTAAACCTACTATCATCACTACTTTTAAGTTTTTAGAAGAAAAAAAGCTTTTTAAGCGCCTTAAGAATGGATTTTATCAGCTAAATATAGGAGGTAAAAATGATACTTAAAAATCCTTTAGATATGCATTTGCATTTAAGAGATAATCAAATGTTAGAACTTATCGCACCTTTTAGTGCAAGAGATTTTTGTGCAGCTGTGATTATGCCAAATTTAATCCCTCCACTTTGTAATTTAGAAGATTTAAAAGCTTATAAAATGCGTATCATTAAGGCTTGTAAAGATAAAAATTTCACTCCTTTAATGACACTTTTTTTTAAAAATTATGATGAGAAATTTCTTTACAGTGCTAAAGATGAAATTTTTGGCATTAAGCTTTATCCAGCAGGAATTACAACAAATTCAAATGGCGGAGTTTCAAATTTTGATATAGAGTATTTAAAACCTACTTTAGAGGCTATGAGTGATTTAAATATTCCTTTGCTAGTGCATGGTGAAACAAATGATTTTGTAATGGATAGAGAAGCAAATTTTGCCAAAATATATGAAAAATTAGCTAAAAACTTTCCAAAATTAAAAATTGTAATGGAGCATATTACCACTAAGGTTTTGTGTGATTTATTAAAAGATTATGAAAATTTATACGCAACTATTACTTTGCATCATTTAATGATAACGCTTGATGATGTAGTGGGTGGTAAGATGGATCCACATTTATTTTGCAAGCCTATTGCAAAACGCTATGAAGATAAAGACGCTTTATGTGAGCTTGCTTTTAGTGGCTATGAAAAGGCTATGTTTGGAAGCGATAGCGCGCCTCATCCATTGCACACTAAAGAATGTTGTGGTTGTGCCGCAGGGGTTTTTAGCGCACCGGTGATTTTACCTGTATTAGCTGAATTATTTGACAAACATTCAAATGAAAAAAATTTGCAAAAATTTATCAGCGATAATGCTTGTAAAATTCACGCTCTTAAATTTGAAAAAGAAAAAATTATAAAACTAGAAAAACAAGAATGGCAAATTCCACAAAAATACGGCGATGTAGTGCCATTTATGGCAGGGAAAACTTTAAATTTCAAAGTCGCAAATTAAAGGAAATTAATGCTAAAAACTTATTTAGAAAACATAAAAGATATTTCTATCAATGATAAGGAACATACACATAGAACAGCTTTGCAAAATTTATTGCAAGCTATAAAAGACAATCAAGACAAGCAAAATAAAATCTCTATCAAACAAGAACCAAACAATGATAAAGAAGGTAGAGGCGCTCCGGATTTTTTAATTACAAAAGATTTTCTAACACTAGGTTACATAGAAAACAAAAGAGTAAATGCAAATCTTGATAACATCATAAAAAGTGATCAAATTTTAAAATACACAAAATTAAGCCCAAATATCATTCTCACAGATTATTTAAGATTTGTATTATTAAGCTTAAATGAGAAAAATGAAATTATCATTTGCAAAGAAGTAAAAATTTGCTCTCTTGATGAGATTAAAAGCATTGTTAAGAATCAATCTTTACTAGAAACAAAAACAAAAGAACTAAACGAGCTTTTTGCTATCTTTTTTTCTAAAATCCCAAATCCCATAAATTCAGCTCTAGATTTTGCAAATCATCTAAGCCTAAGAACAAGAATTTTAAAAGATGAACTTTTATTATCAAGCAAAAATGAAACTTTAATAAGTTTATTTAACACCTTCAAAGAAACACTTTATAAAGAATTACATTATGAAGAATTTTGTGATTCTTTTGCACAAACTCTAACTTATAGTTTATTTTTAGCAAAATTAAATAACAACACTACAAAAGAAATAGATCTAAATAATGCCAAAAAATTCATACCAAAATCATTTCCATTAATCCGTTCTATGAGTGGATTTTTAGATGATAGTTTTGAAAATTTAGAAAGCATAAAATGGCTTTTAGAAGAAATCATAAACATTATAAATCACATAGACATTACAAGCATTATAAAAGAATTAAACAAAACAGGCGAGAAAGACTTATTTAATCGTCCTACTATTTTATCTACTCACAAAGATCCTTATTTGCACTTTTATGAAACATTTTTAGCAAGTTATGATCCAAAGCTTAGAGAAGTAAGGGGAGTGTATTATACTCCTGCGCCTGTAGTAATTTTCATCATCAATGCTATTGATGAAGTTTTAAAACAAGATTTCAATCACAAAAAAGGATTAAGTGAAGCTTTGGATAAAAATATAACTTTGCTTGATTTTGCCACAGGCACTGGCACCTTTTTACTTGAAGCTTTTAGAAAAGCTTTAGAACCTATAAGCAAAAATAGCGTTAATTACAATCCAAAAGCTTTGATAGACAAATTTTGCGGTTTTGAATTTTTAATAGCACCTTACACCATAGCGCACTTAAAACTTTCTCAAAGCTTCAAAGAAGAATTTAACTCCCCGTTAAATGATAATGAAAGTCTTAAAATAGCACTAACAAATACCCTATATTCAAAAAGCACAACCCAAGAAGAAAATTCACAAAATACACTTTTTACGCTTGCTGATTTAACCAACGAATTTAAAAAAGCCCAAAAGATAAAAGAAGAGCAAATTCTAATTATCACAGGCAATCCACCATATAGTGGAGCAAGTAGTAACAAAGGCTTATACGAAGATGAGATCAAAATAAGCTATGGTTTAGAACCAAGCAAAGCAAATCTTAACAAAGAACAAAAAGAATATATAAATTTATATTTTCAAGAAAAAACTAAGCAAAACACAAGCACTTTTAAAGCTATATACGAAAAATACAAACTAGAAAATGAAAAAAATCCAAAATGGCTTTTAGATGATTATGTAAAATTTATACGCTTTGCTCAAAGTAAAATCGACTCTCAAGAAAATGGAATTTTTGCTTTTATTTCAAACAATGGCTTTTTAGATAATCCTACCTTTAGAGGTATGAGATATTCTCTAATGCAAAGCTTTGATAAAATCTACATACTTAACTTACACGGCGATACTAGAAAAAAAGAAAAAGCTCCTGATGGAAGCAAAGATGATAATGTCTTTGATATCATGCAAGGTGTGAGTATAAATATCTTTATAAAACAAAATTCAAAAGTCAAAAATACAAAGATTTATTATCATGATTTATACGGCAAAAGAAAAGATAAATACGAATTTTTATATGAAAATAACTTAAATTCTATAAAATGGACTTTAGTTAAAAACAACGAGCCTTTTTATCTTTTCTTACCACAAAATAATGACTTGTTAGAAGAATACAACAAAGGCATAAGCGTAAAAGATATTTTTATGCTTTCAAGTGTAGGGATTGTTGGTGGTAGAGATAAATTTGTAATATCAAATTCCGATAATTTAGAATCTTTAGAAAATCTTAAAACAAAAATTAAAAGATTTTTATCATTAGATATAGAAAGCGCAAGAAAGGAATTTGATTTAGGACAAGATTCTAGAGATTGGAAAATAGAATACGCATTAAAAGAACTAAAAGATACTCAAAATAATTCATTTAATTATAAGAAAATTCACTATCGTCCATTTGATGTTCGTTGGACTTATTATACAGGAAAATCAAAAGGATTTCATTGTATGCCTAGAGGAGAAATTTTTGAGCATTTTTTAGAAAATGAAAATATAGGATTAATTTGCGATAGAGGAACAAAATTAAATAATATTAATAATATTTTTATTAGTAACAAAATCATAGATTTGCATTTAGTGGGTAGTGGTAGCTATATTTATCCACTTTATCTTTACCCTACAACTAGAAGTAAAAGATTCCTAAAAAAAGAAAATCCAAATTTTAATGAAGAAAATTTCACCTCAAAAATAGAAAATTTCAAAGAAAGCTTTAGAGCTTTCATAGATGAGCTTTACAAAGAAAAATTCTCACCAGAAGACATACTAGGCTATATCTATGCTGTGCTTTTTCATAAATTTTATAGAGAAAAATATCTTGATTTTTTAAAAACTGATTTTCCAAAAATTCCTTTTACAAAAGATAAAAATACTTTTAAAAATTTAAGCAAACTAGGCTTAAAACTTGTAAATTTACATTTATTAAAAAATGATGAGTTAGATTTTAATGTAGGTGAAGCCTTGTTTAAAGACATTAAAAATAAAAATTTAAAAATACAAAAAATCAAATACAACAAAGACACAAAAGAACTTTTCATAAACGAAAGCTTGTATTTTACTAAAGTAAGTCTTGAAATTTATGAGTTTAAAATAGGCGGTTATGCTGTGCTAGATAAATACTTAAAAAGCCACAAAGAAGAAGACATAGATCATAATCATTTTACCTTAATCATACAAACTTTAAATGAGACTTTAAAAATACAAGATGAAATTTCAAAAATCAATCTTAGCTAGTATATACTAGCTAATGATTAAAAGTTTTATCTTAGCCTCTATAATCTCTTCTACTTCATCTTTTACAAAGCTTTCTAATTCTTGTTTGTTTATATTAATACCATTCATACTTAAATGCCACAAAGCATTTTCTATCGCACTTTGTTTGTCTCTTTTTACAACTCTAGTTTCGTTAAAAATTTCATACTCATAAGGGATATTTTGTGCATTTAAAAAACTTTGCAAATCACTTTCATAAAAACCTTTAAAATGTGTGTTAAAATGTTCAAATATAGGATCTAAAAAGCTACTTTTACGCCTACTTGCCCAGCCTAAATACACCTTTTTAGAAGCCAAGCTTAAAAAAGCTTTATAGTCTTTTTCATTTTGTAAAGCGGGAGACATACTCAAAAAGGCTAAGTCAAATTTTGCGTTATTATTTTTATAAAAGTTTTCAAAATCTAAATTTAAAGTTTTTACATTTGATATAGCATGAGTTTTTGCATCTTCTTGTAAAATTTCAAGCATAACATTTGCACTATCTAGAGCTAAAATTTCTTTAGCTTCTTTAGCTAAATGTAAAGTCCAAACCCCAGTTCCACATCCTATATCTATAACGCTTTTATCTTGAAAGGAAATCTTTAAATTTTGCAAATATTCGAAAGTTTGCTTTTGTATGGTGTTTAAAGTGTTTTGATATCTTGTGTAAGTTTTGGCTTTTTTATCCCATAGATTCATATATTTTCCTTGATAAAATATATAAAATCATAGCATAAATTTTTAAAATTCAAGCCCTTTTTTGGGCTTG
>NZ_RYYF01000007.1:100913-106192 GCF_004378955.1 Campylobacter sp. US55 | reverse complement strand
GTAAATCTGCAAATTTTGGAAAGCGTTTAACTAAATCTTTTAAAGCATTAATATGATCAATAGCTGCCATAATACCATAGTTTTGATAGTCTCCATTAGGCGGGACAAAATCGCAAAAAAGTTCTATTTTTTGGCTTTCATCAACTAAACCTGCTTGTTTAATCTCTCCAGCTCTTTGTTCTATAAGAGGAATAATTTGCTCGAAATTATTTTCATTAGCGAACAAGTGTCCTAAATTAATATTTTTTAAAATACCATTGATACGATCTAAGTCATTTTGATTAGGAATAAGCTTTGGATTGTACTTTTGATCAATACTTTTTCTTGCACAAAAACAATGATAAAAAACATGCACCGCTACAACATCAAAATTTTTAGCGATATATTCTCTATCAAAATCTAAAAAAGAAATATTTGCATTAGCTCCAAAACCTCCTATTATAAAAACTATGGCTTTAATCTCTTTTTCATCATCATAACTTATACGGTATTCAAGCTTACTGGTTCTTTTGATATTTAGTTCTACATCATCACAAGAATCAATTTCAAAGGTTTGGTTTATAAGCATTATTCCACCCTATTTGCATTATTTTATTGTATTTTAAAGACAATTATACTTAAATTTTAGTAAAATAAAACACAAAAAACAAGGCTTAACTATGAAAAATCTTTGCATAATCCCTGCACGCGGTGGATCAAAAAGAATTCCTAAAAAAAATATCATTGATTTTCTAGGTAAACCTTTAATCGCTTATAGCATAGAAAATGCTTTAAATTCAGGCATTTTTGATGAAGTAATACTTTCAAGCGATGATGAAGAAATCATAGAAGTAGCCTTAAAATACGGTGCAAAAGCTCCATTTGTGCGTGATAAAAATTTAAGCGATGATTATGCTTCAAGCACTGCTGTAGTGCAAAATACTATAGAAATTTTACAAAGCCAAAGTCAAATTTATAATCATGTCTGCTGCCTTTATGCTACTGCTCCTTTGTTAAACAAAGACATTTTAAAACAAGCCTATGAAAAATTTATCCAAAATCAAAGCAAGTTTTTATTTGCTGCCACTGAGTTTGAGTATCCTATACAAAGGGCTTTTTATCTAAATGAGAACAATCAGGTTTATATGTTTGATGAAAAACATTATAAAAGCCGCTCACAAGACTTAATAAAAGCTTATCATGATGCAGGAGCTTTTTATTTTGGCACAAGCAAGGCTTGGCTTGAAGAAGATTTTATGTTTAAACCTCATTCTAGTGCGTTTGTATTACCAAGAAATTTAGTTTGCGATATAGACACCATGCAAGATTTAGAATTTGCAAAAATACTTTATAAGGTAAATTATGAAAGTGCTTTTTAGAAGCGATAGCTCCAGTCAAATAGGCTTTGGACACATTAAACGCGACCTAGTCTTAGCTAAACAATATGATGACGTAAGTTTTGCTTGTTTGCCTTTAGAAGGCTCTTTGATCGATGAAATTCCTTATCCTGTTTATGAGCTTGATAGTGAAAGCATTTATGAACTTATCAATCTCATCAAAGAAGAAAAATTTGAACTTCTTATCATTGATCACTATGGCATCAGCGTAGATGATGAAAAGCTGATCAAGCTTGAAACAGGGGTGAAAATTCTAAGCTTTGATGATGAGATAAAGCCTCATCATTGTGACATTTTACTCAATGTCAATGCTTACTCAAAAGCAAGTGATTATGAAGGTTTAGTGCCTTTTAAATGCGAAGTAAGATGTGGTTTTTCTTATGCCTTAATCAGAGAAGAATTTTATCAAGAAGCTAAAGAAAATAGAGAAAAAAAATATGATTTTTTTATTTGCATGGGCGGAACTGATACAAAAAATCTCTCCTTGCAAATCGCTAGCGAATTGCCTAAAACAAAAATCATAAGCATTGCAACTAGCTCTTCTAATCCCAATCTTAAAAAATTACAAAAATTTGAAAAATTACATAGTAATATTAGATTATTTATCGATCATGAAAATCTTGCAAAATTGATGAATGAAAGCAATAAACTCATCATCAGTGCAAGTTCTTTAGTCAATGAAGCCTTGCTTTTAAAGGCAAATTTCAAAGCTATTTGTTATGTTAAAAATCAAGAACCTACAGCAACTTGGCTTGCTAAAAAAGGCTATGAAGTGGAGTATAGGTATTGATAAAACTTAAAAATTTCACAGAACTCAATTCTCAAGAAATAAAACTGATTTTTAAATGGCGTAATGATATTTATATTAGTCAATTTATGAAAACAAAACAAATTGATTTTGAAGAACATTTAAGATTTTTAAAAAAATTACATCAAGATTCTAATAAAAAATATTTTTTAGTTTTTCAAGATGAGCAGATTATTGGTGTGATTGATTTTGTCAATATCACAACTAAATCTTGCGAATTTGGACTTTATGCAAAACCTGATTTAAAAGGCGTAGGACAAATTTTAATGAATGAAATTCTAAAATACGCTTTTGAAATTTTAAAAGTAGATACTCTTAAAGCTTATGTTTTTAAAAATAATCACAAAGCTTTAAAATTATATCAACAAAATCATTTTACTATTTATGATGAAGATAAAGATTTTTACTATGTTTGCCTAAAGCAATCTCACTGCAAAACCTTGCTTAGCTAATTCTTCTTTTACATCTTTAGGGGTGTACTTAGAAAAATGAAAAATATAAGCCCCCGCTAAAGCATCTGCACCCAAATTTAAAGCTTTAACTCCATCACTTGGATTGCTAAGTCCTCCATTGATGATAAGAGGAATTTTAAGTTTATTTTGAAAGATCTTTAAAAGTTCTAAATCATAACCCTTTGCTTTTCCTTCAAAATCCACAGAGGTTAAAAGAAGCTCTCCAGCTCCTTTTTTTTCGTATTCTAAAGCAAGTTCTAAAGGACTTTTTTCAAGTAAATTTCCCCTATCATAAACACAAAATTGATCCCCTTTTCTTTTAACATCTATAGAGCAAACTATACATTGAGAACCAAAACGATTAGCCGCTTTACTTATAAAATCCACATCTTCTAAGGCTTTAGAATTGATAGAAATTTTATCCGCACCTAAGTTTAAAATCTTTTGTATATCTTCAAGAGTTTTTATCCCGCCACCTATAGTTAAGGGCATAAAACATTCTTTAGCAAGATCTTCTATACTTTCAAAGTCTATTTCTCCACTTTTTGAAGCATCTATATCTAAGATAATAAGCTCATCAACATTGCGTGCATTATAAATTCTCATTGTTGAAGTTAAGTGTCCTATAGTACGAAAATCTTTAAATTCTATACTTTTAACAAGTTGTCCGTTTTTTAGTAAAACACAAGGGATAATTCTAGTTTTTAACATTTAAAGCCTTATAAAATTTTCTAAAAGTTTTAAGCCTAAATTTTGACTTTTTTCAGGGTGAAATTGCGTCGCAAAGATATGATCTTTTTGTAAAGATGCGACAAATTTATACCCGTATTGTGCTTTAGCGCTTACAAATTCATCTTTGCATTTCACATAAAAAGAATGCACAAAATAAAAATCACTCTTATCTTCTATGCCTTGATACAAAGGTTCTTGTTTTAAAATTTCAAGCTCATTCCAACCCATGTGTGGGATTTTTAAATTTAAATCCTCTTCAAATTTTACAACTTCACCTTCTATAAAACCAAGCCCATCGCAAACTCCACCTTCATAGCCCTTTTCTAAAAAAAGCTGCATTCCCAAACAAATGCCTAAAATAGGTTTTTTTTGCACCAAAACTTGCTCTTTTAAAGCTTCTATAAAACCAAGTTCTTTTAAATTTTTCATCGCTTCTTTAAAAGATCCCACTCCAGGTAAAAGCAACTTATCTGCTTTTTGCAAATCTTTTGGATTTTTAGCTATGAAATTTGTAGCTCCTATTTTTTCAAAAGCCTTAGCAACTGAGTTTAAATTTCCTGCCTTGTAATCAATGAGTGCTATCATTTTAAAACACACTCGTCTTTTCTTACCAAAGAACCATCATAATCTCTTATAAATTTGCCATTTTCATCACGTTTAAAGATTTTTTTATTGGTAAAAGAATCTACTATTTTTTGAAATTCTTCCTCGCTAAAACCACTGAATTCAAGGTATTTTTTAATAGCCTTTTTAGGGGGTTTGCCATCGTATTTTTGCACCAAACGCACCCCTTCTTCACGGCTGATATAACCTAAACGAATATCCAAACAAGCATTATCTGTTGCTCTACCAAAGCCATATTTACAGTATTTTAAATAATCATGCACATGATTAGAATAACAATCTAAATTTTCAAAATTTTCATAAGTAGTCTCAACAGGATGATCTAGAGTTAAAAAACCATATTTTTTAGAAATTTCAAGAATTTTTTTATAGTCCCATTTAAAATAATACCCTAAAAATAGCCCCGTAACCCCTACTCTTTGAAGTTCTTCATCGCTTGGATAAGTATATAAAAATAAATCTTTTTCAGTGATACCATTTACCCCAAGCATATCAGAAGCACGATTTCCTAAAAGTCCACCAAATTCTTCAAGCCACTCTCTACCTAAAATATTCTTATTTTTACTACTCGCAGGACCGCCATACTCTATCTGCGGACTTTCTCCCCAGATGATCAAAGGCACTCCAAAATTTACCGCTATGCGTGGAACAGAAGTAAAAATTCCCAAATGGTTTTGCCACTCATTATCCCCTGTTCTCATAAAAGCTTCACGAGCAAGTTTTTGATAAACTTTTGGATCACGCTTGATATGGATTAAATCCACGCCAAGATGATTTAAATTGTCTAAATTTTTGCGCCCTATTTTCGTAGGCACACTAGGCTCAAAACACACACATAAAGGATTAAGTCCAAGTTCAAGCATTTTAACTACTTGAAAAGTAGAATCTTTTCCACCACTTACTCCGATAACACAATCATAAGCGGGATGTTTTTTATACTTTTTTACAAGCTCAAAAAATTCTTTTTCTCTTTCTTGCCAATTGATTTTTTTATTTTTAGCTTCTTGAGAACGACAAGCATCACAAACCCCCTCTTCGTCAAAATGCAAATCAGGCTTAGTATCTGGCATTACACATTTTTTACAGAATTTCATTTTTCCCTCAAATATTAAAATATACCAAGTAATATCATCTATACTTTGTATAATTATATTATAAATATTTTGTTATAATAAAAATAAAATAACAAAAATATAGAAAGTTTTCATGAAAAACAAACATTTTTTTATTATTGGCGGTGGTGATTTACAAGCGGATTTAGTGTTACATGCAAAAAAAGATTTTATC
>NZ_RYYF01000007.1:86854-100819 GCF_004378955.1 Campylobacter sp. US55 | reverse complement strand
GTAAACATCAAATTATAGCTATCACAGAAGAATATTTACGAGAAGGCGAATTTGCAAATGATTTTTTAGAAACACAACATTTGATTCCTGCTAGGATAACTCATCATGAAAAAAAAATTATTCAAAATGAAATTATTAAAGTTCTAAATGCTTTTAAAATTAATTTTGGAGCTTCACATATAGAGATTAAACTTCATAACAATATAGTTAAGATTATAGAAATCGCAAGTAGAATGGGGGGTTGGCGTGATGTATTAGTATATCATTCTTATGGCATTGATTATTTACAACTCTTAATTCAAAGTTCTTTAAAACAAGAGTTGAAAAAAATAAATACAAAAGCTGAAAATTTTTGTCTGGTTAAAATGATTTTTACCAAAGAAGATTATTTATTTTATAAAAAAATAAAATCACTATATCCTGAATTTCTCATTAAAGAAAAAATTCATTTTAACAATATAGAAAATTTTGATTATTCCTCATCGCTGATGGATTCTAAAGGTTATTATTATATTAAAATGAAATTAAATGAAGATATAAATGTATTTTTACTAAACAAAATTTAATATTTTATTTATAATTAATATTTTTGCATTATTAATATCAAAATCATCTTTTAAAACAATATGACTTTTTTTGGGTAATTCTAAAATTTGATCAATACCTGCCATGTTTTCCATCTTGTTTTTAAAAAAATTTTTACTATCTCTTTTTTTTCTTATCTCAAAAGAAACATCTAAAAAAATTTCTAAATAATTTTGAAAACAATTTCTATTAAATTCCCTTATCGAATCAAACATAGAAATTGTGGATAAAATCACTATAAAACCTTGATTATATAGCATTTTGGCAATTTTTACATAAAACATTGCCATTTCCATGCGATTCTTAATATCATAATTAGCATTATTTATACAAGCCCTCAATTCATCGCCATCTAGCAATATGGGATAAATATTTTGCAGTATTAATTCTTTTTGTAATTCTTTTGCCAAAGTTGTTTTACCACTTCCACTTAATCCCGTAATATAAACTAAAACTCCCGACAAAAAATCTCCTTTAAATGTAATAAATTTTTAGGACGACCTAAGTTATCACGCGTCTGACGTTTAACTTTTATTTCTAAAAATATCAAACCTTTTTGCTTTTTAATATTCTTGAGTATTCTTTTAAGTTGCGTAATTGTGGCGACAGAATAACTATAATCATACCCACAAATTTTTAACATTTTTTTTAAATTTGTATTCGATATATGAGTTCTTTGCCCTCCAACACTATCATGCATTTCATTATTAAAAACAATATGCAAAAAACTAGCACCTTTAAAATTTAAAATTCCGCCCATATGCATAATTAATGCTCCATCTCCATCCAAACAAACAATATGTTTTTTACTATATCTAGATAAAATAAAAGCTAAAGAATTGGCATGTCCCATAGAACCTACTACCAAAAAATCATTTTCATGTGTTTGATTTTTATTTTTTCTTAGTTCATAACATTCTCTCGAAATCATGCCTGTCGTAGTAACAAATTTTGAATCTTGAAAAATATCCTGAATTAAAGCAATAGCTTCCTCTCTAAGAATAGCAAAATTGTTATTTTTTATACCATTGTTAGAGTATTTACTAAAAGTATTTTTTTTGATCAAAAAAGCAATAATTTTTTTATCGTTAAAACTTTGTTCAATTGCCTTATTTATTTGTCTTTTTGCGGTAGTAATATTCTGAGATAAATACAAAGTTTTTATACTGCAAATCTTTAAAATTTTTTCACTTATTTCCCCATGTTTTAAATGCTGGGGCTCATCGTCTATTCCTCCTCTTAATCCTATAAATAAAATTAAAGGAATTTGATACACCGTCTTATCTGCAAGAGATAAAAGTGGATTTAAAGCATGACCTATACCTGAATTTTGCATATATATCAAGGGTATTTTCGATGTAGCTAAATTATATGCAATTCCAAACGCTACAGCTTGTCCTTCATTAGCACAAATATGAAAATTTTCTCTTAATTTTTCTTCCAACGCTTGATTTATGTATTTTAAAAGACTATCTGGAACACCAGCTATAAAAGAAAAACGATCCTGTAAAAATGAAGCAAATTTTTCAGAATCAATCATTCATTACCTTTAATTAAATTAATTAAATCCAAAGCAGAAATATAATCTTTATCCGCTTCAACCGAACTTTTATTTTTAAGAATAGACAAAGCAGTATTTTGCATTGCTGTATATGCAGATCTTAATAATTGATTAGCATATACTACAATATTAACTCCAGCTTCTTGCAACTTCTTTTCACCAAGTGATGGATAATTTGTAGGAACAACCATCAATGGTTTTCTATCTTTAAAAGTATTATATTTTTTGCAAAATTCTATAATTTCGCATCCATCTTTTTTTCGAGAATGAATCATAATACCATCAGCTCCAGCATCAATATAAGCTCTAGCTCTTGAAATCGCATCATTCATACCTTGATTTAAAATAAGACTTTCAATTCTTGCAATAATCATAAATTCTTCACTAAGTTGTGCTTTTTTTCCAGCTTGAATTTTTAAACAAAAATTTTCAATAGAATCTTGAGTATGTTTTATATCATTACCTTCGCAAAGAGAGTTTTTCTTTAAGCCAATTTTATCCTCAATAACCACTGCACTCACACCAAGTCTTTCTAATCGTTTTACCATAAATGTAAAATGTGGAATTTGAGATCCTGTATCACCATCATAAATTATTGGTTTTGTTGATACCTCTAAAATATCATTGACTGTAGCTATTCTTGAAGTTAAATCTACAAATTCTATATCAGGTTTTCCTTTAGAGCTCGAATCAGTTAATGAACTAAGCCATAAAAAATCAAACTCTTGATTAATCCCATTTTCATCTTTGTAAAATGTATTTTCAATAGCTAATGCACTAATTCCACTATGTGATTCTATACCCCTTATAAGACTTTTAGCATTCATACATTTTCTTAAAGAACCTAATCTATTTTGAGGTAAAATTCCAAATTGCTTTAAATTTTTATTAAGTTTTGTAGAAGAAATATTTGGAGTATATTGCGGTTCTATAACCTTTCCTCCCCAAGTTTTCATTAAATCAATAGCTTTTTTTCTTGAAGAATTTAATGGACCCTCATTCCAATCACTACCATGAACCATAAAATCAGGTTTGTATTTTAATAAATTATTGTCATAATCTTTTTCATTTTGAATAACAACTTCATCAACACCTTTTATAGATTCTATAAGTTGTTTGCGCTGTTCAAAATTCATAAAAGGCACTCTTTTATAACTTGCAATAGCTTGATCTGAAAATAAACCTATCATAACATAACCAAGCTTTTGAGCCTCTTTAATTATATTTAAATGACCTGGATGAATAATATCTGCAGCCATAGGTACATAAACTAACTTTTTGTTCATTTTGATTATCCTTTAAATAAACATGTATCACATAATTTTGTTTTACTTAAATCACCATTTCTATGTGCCTCTCTCAAATCTTCCATAGCTTGAGAATGCCATATATTATAAATATTATCTGTATTAATATTACCTACAGCAATATGTTTAGCACGATGACTTGCACAAGGAACTACAAGCCCATCTCCATGAATAAATAGAGATTCAAAAGGATAAGAACAGCACTGTTTACCTGCTATAGGGGCATCTGAAATAGCGATACTTCTTTCATCATCAAATGGAGAAATTGGAACATAACGCTGAACGGAAACATAATCAACTTTATCTACCCAATAATTTTTAAAGTCTTCAAGTTCATGTTTATTTTTTTCTTGCAAAAGAAAACTTACTCTTACAATAGGCAATTCTTGACCCATTTTAGCCTTAAGATTTAAAAAATTCTCTATATTTCTAACAACATTTTTAAAGTTTAATCCTAGCCTAATTTTTTTATAAGTTTCCTCTGTAAAAGCATCAATACTAAAATTCATTCTTGTAATCTTAGTATCAAGCAGTTTTTTACTCATTTCTTCATCTAGAAGTGAAGCGTTGGTATTAAAATGAATATCCATTATGCTGTCTTTTTTACTAACATAGCAAATTCTTTCTATAATATCAGGATCTAAAAGTGGTTCATTAGTCTGAGACATACCGACAGAAGGACATTTATATGCATCACACTCATCAACAAGTCTTTTAAAAGTTTCAATTGGCAAATATCCATTATAATAATAATCATTCCTTAAGTCTGCATGACCATGAACACACATAATACATCTGGCATTACATTTAAATTGATTTTCAAAACGAACAAATAAAGGAAAATCATTCAAAATCTGTTTAGATGCATCTGACCATTTTTTTCTATAATCTAACCATTTTTGTCCATAATACTTTGCAAAAATTGCATCAATATCTTTTTTTGAATTATTTACAACTCTTCCTGCTGAAGTAGATTCTGCTTTAATTTCTCCCATTGCATTTCTCCTTAAAATCTAAATTTTGATTCCTTTTTAATTCTATAAAACGATATATAACATCCAACAAATATAAAAACGATACAACATAAAATAACAAAAATACTTCATCAATAATTAAAAATAAGCTAACCAAGGTCAACATTAAAGAACAATCTATACCTAAAATAAAATTTCTATCAAGAAACCATTTTTTAATTCCAAATCTTCTAATTTTCTTTAAAGACCTAAGCTTTTTTGAAAAATAAAACATTCCAAATGCATTATGAATATTCATACAAATTATAGTCATAAAAGCTAGATATAAAGATAAATTAGCACCTAATGCTATAAAAATAAAAATTGCATTAAAAAATACATTATCATTAAAACGATCAAGTCTTGAACCTATATAAGTTTGCTTATTTGTATATCGTGCAAGCATACCATCCGTATGATCAATTAAAGCATATATTTGAATTAAAATTGCACTCACTAAAAAATACTCAAAATATAAAAAATATAAAGTAATAGGGAAAATAATAGTATTTAATGCAGTAATAGCAATAGGATGTATATTTATCTTGGCCAAAAATGGCAAATATCTACGTGCAAGAATAATTCTATAAAAATACTCTATTATGTACATACTTTTTACTTCATTTCTTTGTCTTTTTTTTAATCTCTCATCTAAATTCATCAAAATAAACCTTATTTTTTCAAGATTATCAAAAAGCTTTCATCTGCAAAACTATCATTTGCATAACTTGTTTTTAAACGATTAATCTCTATATTTTTAAAATCCTTAAAAATCCTTTGCACTTCATCTTTATCAAAAAAATACATTTGCATGCCATCTTCACAGCTTGCAGATCTATTCTTATCACTTTCTTGAATAATAACTTCATATTTTGACTTTTTCTCATTATTTTTATAACGATAATCATCCATATTTCTTACAGCAACATAGGCCATAGAACCCTTTTTAAGAACTCTATAAATTTCTTTAGCTGCTTTTTCTATCACCTCTTTAGAATTGTAATAAAGCACCCCATAACAAAGCAAACCATCAAAACTTTCATCTTCATAAGGAATATCATTTACACTTGAAACTTTTAAATCTGCTTGAAGATTGTATGTTTTTAAAAGCTCTTGAGCGGCTTTAATTCCATTTTCTGAGTAATCTACCCCAAAAGCTTTAAAGCCATTTTCTGCTAAAAATTTAACATGCCTTCCTGCACCACACCCTAAATCTAAAATTTTATCTCCTGATTTAAAATTTCTAAAAACAAAACTTACTAAATCATTACTAGGGTAACGCGGTTGATGTCTTTTATCTGTATGCAATTCGTGCCATTTTTGCTGAATCATATTTTACCTTTTTTATAAATTTTGCATAATTATATCGACATTTTTAAAAATTTCTTTCTTGCTTATTTTTTCATCAAGCCATAAATTGATCAATTGATGAGATAAAATTTCAGCATTTTTTAAAATCTTACTTTGAAAAATCCGATGAGAAGGAATATACCAAGAAGAACAATCAATTCTCAATAAACGCAATCTTTCAAGCAGTTTTTCCCTATCTCCTAAATATCTAAAAGTATAACGCCAAGAAATACAGTTATGACTTAATTTAGGATGAATAATATCTCGATGAACTAAATTTTCTTGATAAATTTGCATTTTTTCTCTACGATTTTTACAAATCATTTCTAGATTATTAAGTTTAGTTTTTAAATTTCCATAATTTTGTGCTTTAAAAACCAAAGTATAATCCAAAAGCAAAGATTTTAGCTTAGAAAAATAATGTAAATCTTTAGAATCCAAAGCATAATATTTTTGTCTATATTCTTCAAAAAATATTTTAAAATCCTTAAATTCTAAGTGCTCATTCATTATATATAAATCCTGTAAAATTTCTTTAGAGTAAACAAAAATTACCCCCCCCCATGAATTATTTTCCAAAAATTTAGTATGACCAAAACTTAAAATACTTGCATGAGCCCTAAAATCTATCTTATAAGTTTGCGCACAATCTTCTATAATAAAAATATCATTTTCCAAACAAAACTTCCAAATTCTCTCATCACAAAAATGTCCATAAAGATGAACCAAAACTAAAGCATCATAGGAATATTTTGCATATAAAGCAACACAACTTTCATAATCTAAAGTATAACTACATAAAGAAACATCGATAAAAACAAGCTCACAACCAGCCTTAAATGCTGCACAAGAAACCTGAGGGCACACAAGAGAAGGAATAGCAATTTTACTTTTTCCTTGTTTTTTTAAATAAGAAAAAATCAAATACAAAGCACTCGTTCCAGATCCTGTATAGAGGAGATTTTCATGATTAAATTTAAAAGAAAGAAGTTTTTCTATTTCACACAAATCCAACCCTTAAATAAAAAATTGTATAATTTTACCGATATTTAGTTTAATTTTTATAATATTTTAGGAATTAAAACATGCAAATAGGAAATTTCAACACCGATAAAAAAGTTTTTATCATCGCAGAACTGAGTGCAAATCACGCAGGAAGTCTTGAAATGGCACTTAAAAGCATAAAAGCAGCCAAAAAAGCAGGTGCTGATGCGATAAAAATCCAAACTTACACTGCAGATAGTCTTACGCTAAATAGCGACAAAGAAGATTTTATCATCAAGGGTGGGCTTTGGGATAAAAGAAAACTTTATGAGCTTTACGAAAGTGCAAAAACTCCTTATGAGTGGCATTCTCAAATCTTTGAAACCGCACAAAATGAAGGCATACTTTGTTTTTCAAGCCCCTTTGCTAAAGAAGATTTAGAATTTCTAAAACGCTTTGATCCTATAGCTTATAAAATCGCTTCTTTTGAAGCCAATGATGAAAATTTCGTGCGTTTAATCGCCAAAGAAAAAAAACCTACTATCATTTCAACAGGCATTGCTACAGAAGAAGAACTTTTTAAAATCTGTGAAATTTTTAAAGAAGAAAAAAATCCTAACTTGATTTTTTTAAAATGCACTTCTGCTTATCCTGCCGCCATAGAAGATATGAATTTAAAAGGCATAGTAAGTTTAAAAGAAAAATTTAATGTTGAAGTGGGACTAAGTGATCATAGTTTTGGATCTTTAGCTCCTATTATAGCAGTAAGCTTGGGTGCTAGAGTGATAGAAAAGCATTTTATGTTAGATAAAAACATAGAAAGTGAAGACAGCAAATTTAGTCTTGATTTTGATGAATTTAAAGCTATGGTAGATGCAGTTAGACAGGCTGAAAGTGCTTTAGGTGATGGTAAGTTAGATTTAGATGAAAAGGTGTTTAAAAACCGTGTTTTTGCAAGAAGTTTATATGCAAGTAAGAATATCAAAAAAGGTGAAATTTTCAGCAAAGAAAATGTAAAATCGGTACGTCCTTCTTTTGGACTACATCCTAAATTTTATCAAGAACTTTTAGGAAAAAAGGCTAGTAAAGATATAGAATTTGGCGATGCATTAAAAGAAAGTGATTTTAGATGAATCAAAATCTTTTTTTAAAAAACACTCAAGCTTTATTTGAAGTTGATCAAATTTTAGCGTATAAATTACGTGCTTTAGAAAAAAATGATTTTAAAATACTGCAAAATGAAAATGGAATCAATTTTATAAAAGATAATATCACGCTTTATAAAAATCCCGAGCAAGAGCTTTTAGAAAATTTAACTCTTTTTCAAAATAAGTATAAAAAATATCCAGTATTATTTTTCTATGGTTTTGGAAATGGTATGTTTTACAAAGCCTTATGTGAAAATAAAAACCATAAACACATCATCGTTTTTGAAGATGAGCTAGAAATTTTAGCCCTAGCTTTACATCTTTTTGATTTTAGTAAAGAATTAAAAAATGAAAAATTAATACTTTTTCATACTCCAAATATCACTACTGCACAACTTACAACACTTTTTATGTATGAATACATACAAAAAAGTGTGAAAATTTTTAATCTTTTTGTACATAGCGATTTTTATCTTAAATTCTATGCCCATCAAATACAAGAACTTAACAAAAAGCTTATTGAAAATATTCGCTTTATCGTTTTAGCTAAAGGAAATGATCCTTATGATTCTATTATCGGTATCAAACACATGCTTAATAATCTTCCCAAACTTTTAAACCATGGAATTTTTCAAAATTTTTTAAAAGAAAGAAAACAAAAAATTAAAAACGCCATCATTGTTTCAACAGGACCTAGCTTAATCAAACAATTGCCTTTACTAAAAAAGTATGCAAATAAAGCCACTATATTTTGTGCTGATAGTGCTTATCCTATTTTAGCAAAACATGATATAAAACCTGATTATGTTTGCATGTTAGAAAGAGATGATATAGTTTCTAAGTGTTTTGATAATGATTTTAAAGAATTTGATAAAGGAATTTTGTTTATCCTAGCTTCGGTGGTTCATAAAGAAGTTATTGAATTTCTTGAAAGAAATAATAGAGAATATATGCTAGCACATCGTCCTTTGCACTTTGCAGTATCTTTAAATCTTAAAGAATTTGGTTATATTGGAGTTGGAGCAAGTGTTGCAAATATGGCTTATGAACTAGCTGCAAGTCTAAGGCATGAAAATATCATTTTAATAGGTCAAGACTTAGCTTACGCAGAAGATGGAAGCTCTCATCCAAGAGAGCATATCTATGGAAATGAAGGAGAGAAAATACGCGGTGAAGTTTATACGCTTGCTTATGGAGGAGAAAAACAAGTAAGAACTCAACTCACTTGGAACTTGTTCCGACAAGCATTTGAAAAAGATATTTTTTGGGCAAAAGAAAAATTAAAAATCAACACCTATAATTGTACCGAAGGGGGTGCTAGGATAGAAGGGACTATAGAAAGACCTTTTAAAGAAGTGTGCGAAACCTTGCTTAAAGAAGATCTTGAAAAACCTTTTGACAAACCTAAAATTTTAGAAAACAATGAGATAAAAAATAAATTTTTACAAACTCAAAAACTGCTAATTAAAAATGTCGAACAAAGTGAAAAATTTATAAAAAAATGTCAAAATGAACTAAAAAAACTTGACTTTGAACTTAGTAAATCTCAACTTAATTTACAAGCTCTAATAAAAATTAAGCAAAACCTTTTAATTTTTTTTAAGGATTTTAAAAGATTAAAACTTTTCAATGAGCTCACTCAAGCTATATATTATCATAATGAATGCGAAATTGTTCATTACGAAGTTTTAAATGATCTAGAACAAAACGAAAAAATTAAAGACTTTTTAACCAGTCAAGAAAAATGGTGGATACAAAGCTTTGAGTATTTAAATACTCAAAACCAAATCATAAAAGAAGCTTTAAAAAAATACAAAAATGACGATATTTTAGTAAAATAAAAAAAGGAGGCTTATGAAATTCAATAAAAATCAAACCATACTTTTTAATAAAAATCTAGATTCGCTAAATAATCCCACCTTAAAAGAAAAATTAAAAGAATTATCAATCACTCATTATGAGCTTATCTTGGGCAAAGATAACTTAGATATCAACCTAAAAGATACTAAAAATCATACTTTTCTCTATCAAGATTCGATAAAAGAACTTGATATTATGTTAAAAACCTATAATGAAAAATATCTTTTATATCCTGTACTTTATTTTTATGGTTTTGGAAATGGAATTTTATTTAAAGCACTTTTAAAGAATAAAAATCACCAACATATAGTTGTTTTTGAAAAAGAATTAGAAATCATTAAAATTATCTTTCATCTTTTAGATTTTTCACAAGAATTAAAAGAAAATAAACTTTTAATTTTTGATGTTAATTCCTTAGAATTTCAAGATTATTATGACTTATGCTCAAGCAATCCTTTTTTTAGTTTTTCTAGAACTTATTTTTTAGAGCTTAGTAGCAATTACTATGAAAAAGATCAAGAAGAAATATTAAATTTAAATAACAATCTTATGAAAAATTTCAAAAATGTTATATTAAAACACGGTAATCTTCCAAAAGATGCTGCACAAGGGATTAAACAATGTATTCACAATCTTCCCATCATGCTAACCCACACTCCTTATCAAAATTTACTCAAACAAAGAGCAAATCTTAGCGATACAGCCATTATCGTTTCAACAGGACCTAGTCTTTCTAAACAATTAGATACTCTTAAACAATATACCGATAAAGCAACCATCATAGCAGCTGATGCCTCATATCCTATTTTAGCAAAACATGGTATAAAACCTGATTATGTTTTATCTTTAGAAAGAATTTTATCAACTTCTAAATTTTTTGATAATAATTTTGGTGATTTTGATAAAGATATTTTATTTATCACAACTCACTTAACCCATCCTCAAACTATAAAAAATTTGGAAAATAATAATAGAAATTTTATGTTATCTTATCGTAAAACATATTTGATGAAATATTTACAGCTTGATTCATTTGGCGATTTAGTTGAAGGACATAGCGTAGCTAATATAGCTCATGGATTAGCCGTGTTTTTAAAACATAAAAATATTATCTTCATAGGACAAGATCTTGCTTATGCAGAAGATGGAAGCTCTCATCCAAGTGAACATATTTATGGAAATTATGATGCCGTAGATAAAAATAAAATCACTTACCATTTAAAAACTCTAGCCTATGGTGGAAAAAAGATGGTTTATACTAAAGAAGTGTGGAATCTATTTCGTCATACCTTAGAAAAACATATATTGCAAACAAAACAATTAAAACTCTGCACTACTTACAACTGCACTGAAGGTGGAGCTAGGATAGAAGGGGCTATAGAAAAACCTTTTAAAGAAGTTTGTGAAACTTTGCTTAAAGAAGATCTTAAAAAGCCTTTTCCTAAAGTAGAAACTTTAAGCAAAGATAAACAAGATGAAATTTTATTAAAAAGTTATTATAAAATATGTAAAAGCATAAAACATTGCAAAGATTTTTCACAAGAACTTTTAAAATCTTATAATCACATCTTAGAAAGTTTTTCAAATCTTAATTTAATCTCAAATTTAAATGAAGGTAAAAAAATACTTGATTATCTCATGCAAGAAATCGATAAAATCAAAATCAAACTTGAAGATGAAAAAAATATGCTAGATCTTTATGAAATTTTAGACCCTCTTTTAACTCAATTTGAACTTAACTTAGCAAGGATTTATGTTTTAAATCCAAAAATCCCAGAAGATTCTTATAACAAATCTTTACTATGGGTGAAAGAACATATAGAATTTTTTAATATGGTTTATGAACATATCAAAGCTCAAGAAAAAGCTTTGATAGAAAATATCACTCCTTTAGAAAATGAATTAATGCAAAGAAATTTAGAAAAATACAAAAGGAAAATAAAAAATGCAAAATGAAATTTTTGATAAAAACATAAAAGCTATAAGTGGCAAAGAATATAATGAACTTAAAGAAAAATTAGTTCAAATAAAAGAACTTAGAGAATTTTCTTATACTTTTGGAAAAGATAATTTAGATATCAATATCATTCAAAAAAGAAATCTAAAAACCATTTATAAAAATCCTTTAAAAGAACTAGAGGAAAAAATTGAATTTTTCAAAGATTATAAAAGACATCCAGCTTTATTTTTTTACGGTCTTGGAAATGGAATTTTATACAAAGCCTTACTTCAAAATGAAAATCATAAAAGAATTGTTGTTTTTGAAAAAGAAATTGAAATTATTTTTATAGTTTTAAATTTACTAGATTTTAGTGAAGATTTAAGAAAAGGGAGGTTGATCTTAATCTACACATCTTACATGAGCTATACTAAAGCAGATAGTATATTTTCTTTAAAGGAAATTAATCGTTTTTTTAAAACTTACAATTTGCATTTACATTCTATTTTTTATAAAAAAAACTACAAAGAAGATATATTAAAGGTAAATACTTTAAATTTAAAAGCTATTAAAAACATAAGCTTAAGACATGGAACTGACCCAAAAGATGCTATGCAAGGTATAGAACAATTTGTCCAAAATATCCCTAAAATGATCAACCATCCAAGTTATAAAACCTTACTTCAAAAAAGAAAAAATACCAAAAATGAAAATGCAGCCATCATAGTTTCTACAGGACCTAGTCTTGAAAAACAGCTTCCTTTACTTAAACAGTATGCAAACAAAGCAACTATTTTTTGCGCTGATAGCGCTTATCTTATTTTAGCAAAACATGATATAAAACCTGATTATGTCTGCATGATGGAGCGTGATGAAATAGTAGCTGAATGTTTTAATAATGATTTTGGTAATTTTGATAAAGATATTATTTTTATAGTAGCTTCTTTAGTGCATAAAAAAACCCTTTCTTATCTTGAAAAAAACAAAAGATCCTATATCTTAGCAACAAGATTTTTGCCTTTTGCTAGCTCAATAGACCTTAAAGAATTTGGATATATAGGTGGTGGACTAAGCGTAGCCCACATGAACTATGAACTAGCTATCAATCTAAACTATAAAAACATCATTTTAATAGGACAAGATCTAGCTTATGCAAAAGATGGGAGCTCTCATTCAAAAGGCTTTGTCCATGAAAAACTCCACGATGGACATCATCAAAGAGATTTTAACAAATACACAACTATAGCTTATGGAGGAGAAGGAACAGTTCAAAGCTCTGAAATTTGGACTATATTTAGAGAAATTTTTGAAAATAGCATAAAGAAAAATAAAGAAACAATAAAAACTTATAATTGCACCGAAGGAGGAGCTAGGATAGAAGGAGCCATAGAAAAATCGTTTGAAGAAATATGCAAAACTCTACCTAAAAAAGATTTAAAAAAGCCTTTTGCTAAAATTCCTAAACTTTCAAAAAAACAAAGAAATGAATTAATGCTAAAAGCCTATAAAAATATCAAAAAACAAATGAGCTTAACTCAAACTTTTTTAAAAGAATGCAAAAAAGTTAAAAATCAATTAGCTTCATTAAAAAAAGGAAAGTCTAAGCTCACCCTAGATCAAATCAATCAAAATTTAGATAAATTTAAAACTCGTTTAGATTTAAAACGCTATAATTTTTTATATGAAATTTTAGGACCTACTTTATATCACGAAGAAAGTTTACTAACTCCTCTATACACTCAAAATTTTACAAATGAAAGTGAAAAACAAAACAAACTTTTTGCTTGGCTTTATGCTCATGAATCTTTGATAGAAAATATCTATGATCTTGTAAATACTCAAAATATTATCTTAAAAAAAGCTATCATTCCTTTACAAGACAAACTTGAAAAAAGAAATCTAATCTAAAGAGCAAAATTTTGCTCTTTAGAAAGATTATTGTAAAAGTTTTAAGACATTTTGTTGCACAGCATTAGCTTGACTCATAGCGTATGAGCCTGATTGTGCAAGGATGTTGTACTTAGAAAAATTTGCACTCTCACTTGCAAAGTCTACATCTCTTATGGTTGATTCAGCTGCTTTTACATTAACCTGAGTTACGGTAATGTTATTTATAGTAACTTGGAGTTGATTTTGCACTGAACCTATATCAGCTCTGATTTGATCAAGATTGGTTATAGCAGTTTCAGCGATATCCATCACAGCCATAGCACCTTTA
>NZ_RYYF01000007.1:0-86755 GCF_004378955.1 Campylobacter sp. US55 | reverse complement strand
CCTCTACCATCAGCTGAAGTAAGAACAAGTTTACCATTTTCATCTTTAGAAGCTTGAACTCCGGTTGTGTCTTTAACCGCATTAATAGCCGAAATCAAAGAACCATTATTATCTCCATCTTTATAATCAACCTTACCGATTACAACCCCATTGATAGCAAAGTCTTGAGAAGTAGTTCCTTCTTTTATAGCATAAGCTCCAACAGTTTTTACATCATAAGTTGCCCTAACTCCTGTTTTATCAGCATTTCTATTAATCTCTTCAGCTAAAGCCCCAAGACCTGTTCCAACAGAAGTTGAAATCACAACATTATCAAATTTAAAATCTTCTATACCATTATAGTTTTTGATAGTAAGTCCTACTACACCTGAAGTAAAGCTTTGAGAACCTGTTTCAAATCTTGTAACACCGATTTTTGAAGACTGGGTTGCACCTATGGTTGCCTTAACGGTTTGATTTGAACTTGCACCGATTTGAAATTCTTGATTAGTAAAACCACCGCTTAAAAGCTGCTTACCGTTAAATGAAGTGGTATTTGCGATATTATCAAGTTCTTCCATGAGTTTGTTAATATCTGCTTGAAGCATGGTTCTTGTTTTTAGACTTTGACCATCTTGAGCGGCTTGAGTTGCTTTAGTCTTAATAGTATCTAAGATCTTAAGTTGCTCATCCATAGCCTTATCTGCAGTTTGTAAGATACCCAAAGCATCATTACCATTTGAGATTGCTTGACCTAGAGTATTTGCTTGAGAGCGAAGTGAATCTGCTATCGCCATCCCTGAAGCATCATCTGCTGCGGAGTTAATCCTAAGACCAGAACTAAGTCTTGCTAATGAACTGTCTAAACTCTTAGCGTTTAGATCTGAATTTGCTTTTGCATTTAATGCTGCGACATTTGTATTAATACGAAATCCCATTTTAAATCCTTTTAAATAAATTCAAGCTCATCCATGAACTTGTTATACCCTATATCGTTACTTTTTTTAAAAAATTTATACTTTTATAGAAATAATTTTTCTAAACTTTGTTTTCTAATATTTAATTTTTCAATTAGCAAAATAAGCCAATCTTTATAAACTTTAACAATTAAATACAAATAATTTTCTTCCTTTTGAATTTTCTGAATAATAATTTTACTCAACTCAAACCCTCTTTTAAAAAAGATTCCCTTAAGAACCCCATCATTAAAAATGAAACTATTCTCCAAAAAGGAGTTAAAAAATTGTATATTTTTATAACATTGATGTAGAAATTCTAAAGGTAAATTTTTTTCGCTTAATAAAATTTTCTCCAAAGCATTATCTAAAAATTTTGCATTATCTAAAATTTCATTAATATTATTTAAATCTTCTTTTAAAATTTCTAAAACTTTTTTATAAAGTTTTTCATTTCTATTTGAAGTTAAAACTTGCGGAATTTTTAAACTTTTTTCTTTTTGACTTGCAAATTTCAAGCAACACTGCTCAAAATTAAGCTCTTTTGTAAATGCTATTCTAGCTCCTCCTTCAGTAGCATTGTAAAAATTTACTTGAGTATTATTTGCGAATAAAATTTCCAGCTTTTTTCTATAGTCATTCCAAGTTATTCTAGTTGTAATTTTATCTTTTCCACCATAAGCACTAACTTCAAATCTAAAATCTTTAATTTTTTCAAAATTTGATTGATACTTAAAATCTGAAAAATGCGTACTACCATCTAAAGAATAAGCCAAATCTTGACCTATTATAATAACATTTTTAAATTTTAAAGCCAAAGCTAAAGCATAACAAGTATGTCCAACATGAGTTCCAGTTTCTAAATATCCAAAACTAGGAATATTAATATGCTGATAAAGAGCATCTCTGCTTAAAAATAAAGATATATGAAAATTATTTTCCAAATAAGAAACAACTTTAGAATGCGTAGATGAAGCTAATAAAATAAGGCTTTTTGATAATTTTTCTCTTTTAATATCTTTAAAAAATTCAATAGGATATTCTTGAAAATCCACATTTATAATATAATCGGGAATAATATCATTTTTATAAAGCAAAGGAAAAGCTCCATCCGCACAAAAAATCACAAAATTTTCTTGATATTTTTTTAAAAGCGGAATTTGTTTTTCAAGACTAGGTCCAGCACAAACTACTATACAATTTTCAAATTTATTTTTTCTTTCTTGAATAATCCTTTGAAAAGGAATACTTTTTAACATTAAAGGAATATTTTGTATAAAATTATCATAGCAAATTAATGATAATTTACATTCTGGATCCAAATTTCTAATAACAAGATTGATGTTATCATACACTATATGGTCTATTTTTATAATATCATCCATGAAATACTTTTCATAATAAGAAGAATTTATAAACATTTCATAAAGACTCAGATATTCAAACATATCTTTTTGATCAAATAATATACTAAGCTGTATATTAACTTTCTCTTCTTCAACATCCACCAGATAAATTTTTCCACTACAAAGCTCTTCGCTCAAATCTATTGTGCTTAAAGCCAAGATAAAAAGTTCTATCTCACTTTCAAATACAAAAAGATGTTTATAGTGTTTAGTTAAGTTTTTAATAAGCAAAGCATTGCCTATGCCATAAATACATATAAAAGGATATCTAGGAGTTTTTTCTAAAATACTTTGATAGAAAAAATTTAATTCTTCTTCTAAATTTTCATACATAAAAACATTATGAGTTTTATCAAAGATATTTAAATTTTCATCTATATTAAATCGAGAACAAGTTTTATTTTGTATGAAATTTAAAAGTTTATTTCCTAAAGGTTCATTTACCCCACTTAATAAAGCTTGTATGTTTTTTTCTAGTATGGTCATTAGCCTTCCTTAAATTTTATCTATTTTTAGTGATATTTTGTCATCTTTTTCGCTAAATTGATACAATAAATCCTCGCAAGAATAAGAGATACATTTTTCTTTACAATCTTTTTTTGGATTTTGTTTTATTTTTTCTAGTATTAAAGGAAGTTCTTTCCTAATCAAAAGTTTTACCGGAATTCCCATACCATGATTTAAATTTTTAATAAATTTTCCATCAACTTGAGATTCTTTAGTAATAGAATGCAAAGTTGCATCAAAACCAAGTTTCTCAAGCTCTTCATAAAGCATAGTTTTTTCTTTTAAAGAAACATACTCATCATATAATGAATGATAACTTATAAAGCGAGTTTTTGAACATTTTGATTGCTCTAAAAGATGATCTTCTTCTAAAAGATTCCGAATTTTTCTTCTTGCGGGAGAAAAAAAACGAGGCGATGAAGAATTACTTGTCCAAAAAGTTTTTGTCGAACAGTATGTTTTAATATGCTGAAAAAAATCAAAAGTAGCAAATTCTGAATACTGCATAAAATCTACTTCCTTGCCAAAACCTACAACTCTCCATAAAAACTTAGCGTATGCAGAATTATCCAACACTCCATCTACAAGCCAAGGAGCAATTTTAGCCGCTAAGTGTGCTAAATACCCTCCATGAGAACTACCTATCATGATAACTGGTATACCCCCCCCCATAGTATCAAAAGGAGCATGTTTTTTAAGATAAAGTGCAACATTTAAAAGATCTTGAGCTTGCATGATTCCAAAATTTTGATACTCATTTTTTGCTGGTTGCAAACTTACATGCAAATTTAAAAAATAATTTGGCATAAATTTACCATTTTGTTTGCCTTTGATAATTTGATTATTTACAAAATGAAAAATCTCACTCATTTGTTCATAGTTTTGAATTTTATCAACACTATAAGGAAGCTTTATATCTACAGCTTCACAACTTGTTTTTAAAATAAGCTTGTCTATATCATCTAGATAAAAAGTTGATCCAGTTTGAGGACGATTACCTATGCAATGGTAATTTACTCCAACCACAGCAGCATTAAATTGCCTTACCATATAATCACCAACATATTGGATCGATGATATATCATTGCCCATACCTTGCACCACAAATACCAAAGCTTTGGGTGTTTTTTCATCATCATACCAAAGCTTAAATTCAAGCTTTGACTCTCTTTTTATACCAAGCTCTACATCATCACAAGAGTCAATCTCATAAGTTTTACTCACTAACATTTACCTTCCTCCTATTAAAAGATAAGTTTTGCTCGCTAGATTTTTAAAATTTTCATTCTTGCTTAAGATCACGCAAGCTTTATTGCTAGAAGAGCTCGTAAAGTCTACATTTTCTAAATCTTCATGGCTTTGATTGGCTGCGTTGATGATAGCATTTTTACTTGCTTCATTGCTTGAAATTCCCATAAGTATAAAATCCGCTTTATTTATAAAAACAAGTTTTAAGCATTCTTTATCATCGCCTACGCGAAAATTTACTTCTTTTGTGCCGTTAAAATTACTAAGATCAACATTTTCAACCCCACTTACATTGCTCATCGTTTTTATAGATCTTAAATGATCATTTTTTAAAGTATAAATACTTATATCATTGATCAAAGTTTTAAGGTTATTTAAAGACTTACTAACTTCAGCTTCATCCTTGCTTGAACTCATCTTTGGCAAGGCAATAGCGGCTAAAATTCCTAAGATAACAATCACAAAAACAAGTTCTAATATAGTAAAAGCTTTTCTCATCTATATCCTTGAAAAATTTTTATTTTTAGGGCTTAAAATATCTTCTTCTATGCTTACAAATTCCTTTTTTTCATAAGCATCAACTGCAGCTCTTGCTATCATCAAAGCATTATCGGAGCAGAATTTTAAGGGAGCTAGTTTTAAATTTGCATTATATTTTTGACATAAATTTTGCAAACGCGAACGCAAGTTAAGATTTGCACTAGCTCCGCCTACAACACCAAAATTTTTAAATTTATAAAGATTAAAAATTTTTTCTAATTTATCCATGATATGATCACAAGCTGTATTTTCAAAGGCATAAGCTATTTCAGCTTTTATATCATCACCTAAATTTTCATGCTTTAAGATTTCCAAACGCACTGCATTTTTAAGCCCTGAAAAGCTATAAGCGAGTTCTTTAGAATGCTTTAAAGGTATGTTAAAAGAGATATTTTTAAGTTTGGCATTTTTTGCTAAATTTTCTATGATGACCCCACCAGGATAACCTAAATTCATCATTTTGGCCACTTTATCAAAACTTTCTCCAAAGCTATCATCATTTGTGCTTGCTAAAAGCTCTAAGTTTGCATCATCTTTAAGATATAGCACCATAGTATGCCCGCCACTAACAAGCAAAATTCCCATATCTAAAGAAATTTTTTCTTCTAAAAAAAGACTATAAATATGACCTTTAAGATGATTTATAGGAATTAAGGGTAAATTTAGAGCACTTGCTAAGGTTTTTGCCATAGAAATTCCACTGAGCAAAGAAACGCTAAGCCCGGGTTCGTTTGTCACAGCTATGGCACAAAGATTTTTAAAATGCTCTTTGCATTGCTTAAGTATCTTTGGTAAAGCTTCGCTATGAAGTCTTGCAGCAAGTTCAGGCACCACTCCCCCATAGATATTATGTTCTAATTCTTGAGAAATTTTTTTATGAAATTTACACTCTAAGGTATTTTTATCAATGATAGCTATAGAACTATCATCGCAAGAACTTTCTATAGCTAGGATAAGATTTTTCATTCAAATTCCACTAAAATAGAACCTAAGAATTTATCTTTTGATCTTGCCATTTTAAGAGTGTTTAAATCCAAATTTTTAGCATTTTTGATCAACTTACTATTGGTATTTGCCTCTAAAAGTTGTTGCAAATTCGTCCCTCTTAACTCATAAAATTCCACTCTATAAATTTTACCTGCCATATCTAAAGAGTATTGTGTTTGCATATTTTTTTTATGGACTAAAATACCACTTTCATCTTTTCCATGATCAAAGCCTATGATATTTACACGCACATTAGCTATCTTTGGGATAAGAAAATTCTCTTTTACTTTTACCTTAGTTCCAAAAGAAACTGAGGTTTCATTACCATCAACTTGAAAAGTTACTTCATTAAAAGCATCACTAAATTCTAAATACTCAGGATATAATCTTGTTTGAAAACGATTGCCATACTGGATATAAAAAGAATTTCCTTCTGCGATAACAGCGGTAAGTTCATTGCTTGTGTTATAATTTAACTCTTTATTTACCGGAAAAGGCACATAGTTGATAACCTTTCTTGGATTTTTTAAAGAAAGTAAAATTCTATCATCAAAAAGTTTTACTTCAAGCTCTTTATTTATAGCTTTATCAACTCCTTGTGGAGTGAGTTCAAAATCTCTACTAAATTCAATTCCTGCAGTTTTTAAATAATTTTCAATAGCTAAAAGATGATAATAAGCTCTTAAATTTACAGGTAGATTTTTACTCGCTTCATTTGCAAAAGCAGCTTTGTGATTTGAAATCACAAAATAAGTTAAAGCTTTAAGCATTTCCGTATCGCCAAGCTCTTGAGTTTTGGTGTTTTTAAGATAATAAGCATGCTTTGGATCAGCAAGTGAAGAATTGACACTATTTACAGTTTGAGTGGCGATATTTTCAAGATCAGGATATTTGCTTGCATTGATTTCGCTTGTGTCAATCACGCTTGAATTTCCCCAACGCTTAGGATTGCGCATCGCATCGATATAGATTGGTTTATAAAAACCCCAACCATCATGAAGATTGATCACCATACTAACTTCAGGAAGTAAAATAAGCTCTTTAATGCGTTGAACTCTCTTATAATCAGGATCCTTTGGGCTAATACTTGCAAATTTACGGTTTAAATCCCCATTATTCCCACGCGAACGCTTGATAATGCTATCAAAAGCTAAATTTGGAGCCACTATAATCTTACCCTTAGTGATATTATAATCACTCAAAAGCAAACTTGCCGCATGAAATCCACCAGGCTCATCGCCTTGAATTCCACCAAAAATTAAAACCGTATTATTATCATCTAGACTTTTCCCATTTTCTCCTACACTAAAGTCTAGTTCTAAAGCAAAAATACTTGTTATAAAAAATAAAATTGTTAAAAAAAATTTCATTTTAACTCCTTAAATACTCTCTTGTTTTAAAATCATACTCAAAAACCTCTTCTATGCTTGAAATTTTAGGCACTCCAAAATGATCAAGGGCTTTAAAAATGCATTTAGCAATATCTAAAAATCGACTTTTATTTTTTAAAAAATTATAAACACCGACTTCATTAGCAGCATTGATGATAACACCTAAATTTGGCTCTTTTAAAAATGCATTTTTAAGCTTAAAAATAGGATATTTTTTTGTGCTGATTGGATGAAATTTTAAAGCAGGCATTTTGCTAAAATCAACAGCCTCTAAAATAGGCGTATCTTGTTTTTCAAACATAGCATCTGAAATAGCTAATTTCATATCTGCTTTTGAAAAATACGCCGTGCTAGCTCCATTTTTAAATTCACACATTGCATGCACTAAAGATCTTGGTTCTATTAAAGCATCAATTTCTTTAAAATCATATAAATGATAAGCCTCTATAATCTCAAAGAGCTTATTTGCCATAGTCGCACTATCTATAGTGATCTTTGCTCCCATATTCCAATTAGGATGTTTTAAAGCATCTTTGACACTGACTTGATTTAAATCTTTGATTTTATACCTATAAAAAGCTCCGCCGCTTGCTGTAATATAAAGTTTTGCTATATTTTTTTTACCTTCGAGTAAAAATTTTAAAGCCGCATGCTCACTATCAACGGGTAAAAATTTAGCTCCTTTTAAAAAACTCCCCGCCACTACAAGGCTTTCCTTGTTAGCTAAGGCTATGTTTTTGCCAAGTTCTTTAGCCTTTAAAGTGCTTTTAAGTCCTGCAAAACCTACAATGGCATTGAGCAAAAGTTTGTCTTGGCATTCTGTTAAAATTTGCTCTAAACCTTCTTGTCCTATAAAAACTCTATCGTGTTTAACTAAATACTTATTTTTTAAATCTTTTATGGCAACAAATTTAGGTTTAAACCTTGCGATTTGTTCATTTAAAAGCTTTATATTATCCCCACAAGCTAAAGCAGAAATAGGAATATTTTTTAAAGCAGCAAGTTTAAGAGCATTTACTCCTATGCTGCCCGTACTTCCAAAAAGTATCATAAAAGAGCAACCATCGCAAAAGCAGTAATGATCACTGCATCGATTCTATCGAGCACGCCCCCATGACCAGGGATAAGATCTCCACTATCTTTTACACCTGCTTCTCTTTTAAAATAACTCTCAAGCAAATCTCCAATTACTGCAAAAACCGCTACAAAAAACGAACAAAGTAAAGAAAGCCAAAAACTATAAACAAAAACTCCCAAAATAGTTCCAATAATACTCGCACAAATCAAGCCGCCTATAACACCTTCTAAGGTTTTGTTTGGACTTGTTGGAGAAAAAGGAGTTTTACCCATAAGTTTTCCGATAAAATACGCCCCACTATCACAAGCTGCAACAATAATGATAAGCCAAAAAAGTGCAAACATACCCTGATCTAAATACACTTGCCAAAGTGCTAAAATAGGCAAACTAGGATAAATATAAATAAGAGCTGGTTTTAAGGAAGCCTTTTTATAAACCAAATATCCAACGACTAATAACAAAGCTAAAATCCCAAAAAGCAAAGCTTTATGCGATAAACTTCCCAAAATAAAAGCTATAGCCAAAGGGATAATAGAAATATTTTCTAAAGCAAAAAGTTTTTTTGCTTCACTAAAAGATAGATACAATAAAACCGTAAAAACGATAAAATTGATAAAAAATTGATCAATCAACGCGATAATAATAATAGCCCCTATCATCACAAGAGCTGAAATAATTCTAGTTGTATTAAACATATTTTTCCTTATATACTAATATCTAAGCGATGAATGCTTTGTGCGTCTTTAAAATTTGGATCTTTAGACTCATCTTCTTCATTTTTCTCATCATCGCTGGTTTTAGCTTCTTGATTGTGTTTTTTCTTTTTTTCTTCTTGTTCGGCTTTTTCTTTGATCTCTTCTTTGATTTCATGAGTCTCATTGACTTTTTCAAGTTTGTTCAAAGTTTTTTCTTTTTCATTAAATTCAGCCATATTTAGCGTAGCTGCAAAACCTTCTTTTGCAAGCTCATTGCTTGCTTGTGTAGCTGGATAAGCCATATTTTGATTTATATAATTGACATTTCCTAATGGGCTAACTGGCATTTTAATCCTTTGTGATATTAATACTTTTAAAATTTGTATAATTTACAAACGCCTTTTGCTGAACCTTAACAAAATTTTTTAAGGTATAATCGACCCAATACGAACCTTTCTTTAACTTAGAAAAGCTTAGACAAAGCCTTGCAGCAAATTCTATCACATCAAGGCTGATTTTTTGCTTGTTTGATATAATCAAAGCATGTGCACTAGGAATATCCCTTGCATGAAGCCACAAATCATCTTTTTTAGCATTTTTAAGTAAAAATTCATTGCCTTTTTCATTTTTACCCACGCAAATTTTAAACTCATTATAATAAAAATTTGCCACAAGATCTTCTTGTTTATGATCTTGATTTTTTTTGCTATTTTTTTTAGGTAGTAAAATTTCAAGCTCTATCTCATTCTTAGCTTGAAGCAATAATTCTTTCAAACTCAAGGTAAAATCTAACTTTTCTTTTAAATTTTGTCTTTGTATGTTTAAATTTTTAGCTTTTTGTTCTAATTTTTTAGCATTTTTATAATATAAATTAGCACTTTGCTTAGGACTAAATTCAAGCTTAAATTCAAGCTCTTTGCCTTCAAAATCATCAAGCTTAAATTCCCTTTCATAATCTTTTAAAACACTCAAATTTGCAAACAATACATCAGCCCTTTTTCTGTATTCTAAAGCTTTTAAGAGTAAAGAATTTTCTTCATCTAAACTAGAAAAAAGTTCTTGTAAATTTTGTATTTTTTTATCTACTTGTGTAAGTTTTAAATTTTTTATTTGTTTGATTTTACTCTCATAAATGCTTGTAAATTTGCGAGAAAAATAATCTGCAAAGTCTTTAATTTCTTCAAAATTTTCATCCATTTTATAAGGCTTTAAAGGCTCTAAAATCACATTAGGTTTTACGACACGATAACTTTTATCAATGTGCCTTAAAGCCTCTATGATCAAATCTTTTTCATCTGTAAGAATAACATTGGTATTTTTACCCGTAAATTCAAAATAAATTTTGCTCTCATAGCTTTTATAAGCCTTATTAGCTTTTACACTAAAACATAAAATACGATTGCCTTCAAGGACTTTAACTTCCTTTATAAAAGCATTGCTAAAATACTTTTTAAGCATAAAATCAAAAGGTGCATTATAATTTTTTGCATTAATTTTAGCTGTATAAATCGCACTCATTGCACGAGTAAGATCGAAAATAAATCTTTCTCTATCAAAGCTTAATTCCAAAATATTATCATTGATACGCTTGATAAAATCGATTTTTTTAAACTGAGAAAAAAAAGTTTGCAATTGTAAAAGTTCTGTGTATTTCATAAAAGAAATTATAAAATATTTTGGCGAATTTGTGGTAGAATTACATTAAAAAAGGAAATTTGTGCAGCTTAATGAGCTAAATTGTGTGATTTTATGTGGTGGCAAATCTAGTCGTATGGGACAAGATAAAAGCAAATTGATTCTTAAAAATCAAAATTTAACTCAATTTCAAGTAGAGAAATTTTCTAAAATTTTTAAAAATGTCTATGTGAGTGCGAAAGAAGATAAATTTGAAAACCATTTTAGCTTGATAAAAGATTCTTTAGAATTTGAAGTTTACTCTCCTATGCTTGCGCTTTACTCTATACTTTCAAATTTTAAAAATGAATTTGTTTTTGTTTTAAGTGTGGATAGTCCTAAAATAGGTGAAAATGAGCTTTTAAAAATGCTTCCTTTTTTAGAGCAAAACTATAAAATAATCATAGCTAAAACCCCTTTACATAAACATCCCTTATGTGGCTTTTATCACAGCTCTTTAGCTCAAACTTGTAAAAAATTCTTAGAAAAAAATGAACAAAAAATAGGACTTTTATTTTCTGGGATTAAAACCAAATTTGTAGAATTTGAAGATGAAAATGCTTTTTTAAATCTTAATTTTTATGAAGAATATGAAAAATTTAAAAGTGAGTTAAAATGAGAAAAATTGCTTTATTTTTAAGCTTATGTGTTTTTATATGGGCTAGTGATTTACAACAAGCTTTAGAGTATGAAAAACAAGGCGATTATAAAAAAGCTATGGAAATTTACAAAAAACTCGCTTTAAAAAATTCATCTGTTTTAATTTCTCAAGAACAAAATAAAACCAATCAAATTATACAAACAAAACAATCCATCATTGCAACCAAAGAAGAAAGACAAGATTTTGCTCGTCTTGCTTTGGCAAATTATCTTGAAGAAGATGAATACTTTAACCCTCTTGGCATTAGTGCTTATAAAATGAATTATTTTCTACCTTTGGCTTATAGTTTTAACTCTCTAGAAGAAAATCACAATAAAAGTGAAGCTAAATTTCAACTTAGCATTAAAAAAAGGCTTTTTGAAAATTTGCTAGGATTGGATGAAAAATATTATATAGCCTATACTCAAACTTCTTGGTGGCAAATTTATGAGCATTCTTCTCCTTTTAGAGAAACCAACTATCAGCCAGAATTTTTTATAGATTTTCCTTTGTATCTTAAAGATTATGAATTTTTTAACAATCTACGTGTAGGTATATTGCATGAAAGCAATGGCAAGGGAGATGAGAATTTGCAATCTCGCTCATGGAATAGAATTTATGTATCTACAACTATTTTATATAATAAATTTTTATTTGTTCCACGCCTTTGGTATAGAATTCCTGAAAGCAAAAAAGATGATGATAATCCTGCCATCTTGCATTATATGGGAAATTTTGATGTGAATTTAGCGTATTTGGGTGATGATTATTTTATCAATCTTATGTTAAGAAACAATCTTAAATTCCACAATAACAAAGGCGCTATACAAGTTGATCTAGGATATGATATTTTTAATAACGGAATTTATTGGTATTTACAATACTTTAATGGCTATGGAGAAAGCCTTATAGACTATAACAAACACTTGCAAAGACTTTCCACTGGATTTTTGATTTCTTACTAAAATATCCTTTGTAGTTTTATCATTTCTTAAAACAATTTTCATTACAATTTCATTTTTGATAATTATTATTACTATAAGGAAAGATTTGTTTTTTAAGCATATATTGAGTTTAAAAGTGCTTATAGCTTTACTTTTATTCTTTGGAATGATAAGTTTATTTATAGGAGTTATCAGTATCAATGTAAAAGATATTCTTAATCTTAACTCCACTCAATTAGAAATCATAACTCTCACAAGAATTCCTAGAGTTATAGCGATTTTACTTACAGGAATGAGTCTTAGTATATGTGGGCTTATCATGCAACAACTCACGCAAAATAAATTCGTTTCTCCAACTACAGCAGGGACTATGGATTGTGCTAAATTTGGCATACTTATTTCTTTAATATTTTTTTCTGGAGCATCTTTTTTCACTCAAGCTACCATTGCTTCTGTATTTGCACTTTTGGGTTCTTTTATATTTATCCAAATTTTAAGAAAAATCAAACTCAAAGATGTGATTTTTGTACCTTTGATAGGCTTGATGTTTGGAGGCATTATTAGTGCTATAACCACTTTTTTTGCCTATGCTTTAAATTATATACAAAATATCCAAGGCTGGCTACAAGGCAGTATGGCAAATGTTATGCAGGGAAATTATGAATTGCTCTACATTTCTTTACCACTTTTTATACTTGCTTATTTTTTAGCTCATAAAATTACCATAGTTGGCATGGGTGAAGATATAGCTTTAAATCTTGGAATTTCTTATAATGGGATATTATTTTTAGGCTTGATGATTGTAAGCATTATCACTAGTTTAGTGATTGTAAGCGTTGGGATTATCCCTTTTTTAGGGCTAATTATCCCAAATTTAGTAGCTCTTTATCTAGGTGATAATCTTAGAAAAAATCTTATCTATATAGCACTTTGTGGAGCTTTGTTTTTACTTGTTTGCGATATCATTTCAAGACTTGTCATCTTTCCTTTTGAAATGCCTTTAAGCATCACTACAGGTGTTTTAGGATCTTTAATCTTTATCTTTCTTTTGCTAAAAAGGAAAGTTTATGCGTAAAAAAATGCTAATTTTAAGCTTTTTAACACTTGGTATGATAGGGATTTTTATACTTGTGGGTTTAAATGGCTTTGATGAGTATGCTTTAAAAAGTCGCTTTTTACAAATTGCGGCTATTATCATAGTAGCTATTTGTATCGCTGTTTCAACAGTGATTTTTCAAACTTTATGCAATAACAAAATTCTAACCCCTGCTATCATAGGATTAGATTCTTTATATATGTTGCTTCAAAGTGCTCTTATCTTTTCTTTTGGTGCGGCTAATTTAAGTGTTTATAAAAACGATATCAATTTTTTAATCACTCTAGTTTGTATGGTGGTTTTTTCACTAGGACTTTATAAAATTTTATTTAGTAGCGATAGAAGTATTTATCTTATCATGCTTTTAGGTTTAGTTTTTGGAACACTTTTTAGCACTTTAAGTTCTTTTTTTGAAGTGCTAATCGACCCTGATGAATTCATGGTAATACAAGGAAGAATGTTTGCTAGTTTTGATAATATTGCTTTTGATGTTTTAATTCTTGCTTATATTATTAACTTTTTAAGTTTTATATGGATTTTTCGCTATATGAAATTTTTAGATCCTTTAAATTTAGGCAAAGATTTAGCGATAAATTTAGGGATAAATTATCAAAAAATTTCAAAACAATTGATGATTATCATAGCTATTTTAACTTCTATTAGCACCGCACTTGTAGGTCCTATAACCTTTTTAGGGCTTTTGGTGGTAAATATCACTTATGAGCTATTTAAAACTGCAAAGCATAGTATTTTACTAAGTGCTTGCATACTCATTAGCATTTTAGCTTTGCTTGGAGGGGTGTTTTTTGTCTCTAGAGTTTTTGATTATAATGCCACTATAAGCGTGGTTATTAATTTCTTAGGTGGGATATATTTTATCTATCTTGTATTAAAGGGTAATAAATTATGATTAAACTAAAAAATATCACCAAATTTTATGATAATAAAGCCATTATTTCAGATCTTAGCCTTGATTTTCATAAAGGCAAAATCACTTCTATAATAGGAGCCAATGGCGCTGGAAAATCCACTCTTTTAGCTCTAGCAAGTCGTTTAATAAAACCTAGTAGTGGAGAAATTTATATCGATGGAATGAATTTAAAAGACTATAAAGAGCAAATCTTAGCACAAAAAATTTCCATTCTCAAACAACAAAACAATATCAATTTAAGATTAAAAGTTGAAGAATTAGTCGCTTTTGGGCGTTTTCCGCATTCTCAAGGAAGACTTAATGCAAACGATAAAATCAAAATCAATGAAGCTTTAGAATACATGGGACTTAGCAACTTAAAAAATGAATTTTTAGATACATTAAGCGGAGGACAAAAACAAAGAGCTTTTATAGCTATGATCATCGCCCAAGATACTGAATTTATAATGTTTGATGAACCTTTAAACAATCTTGATATGAAGCATAGTGTACAAATCATGCAACTAATGAAAAATTTAGTCAAAGACTTTAACAAAAGTATAGCTGTTGTATTACATGATATTAATTTTGCTTCGATTTATTCTGATGAAATCATAGCCTTAAAAGATGGGAAGCTTTTAAAACAAGGCTCAAAAGATGAAATCATCAATCAAGAAAATTTAAAACAAATTTATGATATGGATATACCTGTAAGTCAAATTGATGGTAAGAAAATTTGTATTTATTTTTAAAAAGGAGAAAATATGAAAAAATCTTTAGTTTTTGCTTTTTTTGCATTTTTTTTAAGTCTAATCTTAACAGCTTGTAATTCAAACTCAAATGAAAACAACGCAAGTTCTACAACAAAAACCAACACTGCTACAGTGAAAGTTTTGCCTATTAGCATGAGTGATGAGGGTGATAGTTTTTTAGTGAAGGATAGTCTAGGAGAAAATAAAATCCCTAAAAATCCTTCTAAGGTAGTGATCTTAGATCTTGGAATTTTAGATACTTTTGATGCTTTAAAATTAAACGATAAAGTCGCAGGCGTTCCTGCTAAAAATTTACCAAAATACCTACAACAATTTAAAAACAAGCCTAGTGTAGGTGGAGTACAACAAGTTGATTTTGAAGCCATTAATGCTTTAAAACCTGATCTTATCATCATTTCTGGACGCCAAAGTAAATTTTATGACAAATTAAAAGAAATAGCTCCAACTTTATTTGTAGGTCTTGATAATACAAATTTTTTAAGCTCTTTTGAAAACAATGTCTTAAGCGTTGCAAAACTTTATGGTTTAGAAAAAGAAGCTTTGGAAAAAATTTCAGCTATTAAAAATGAAATTGAAAAAGCCAAAAGCATAGTTGATGAAGATAAAAAAGCTCTTATTATTCTTACAAATTCTAACAAAATTTCAGCCTTTGGTCCTCAATCTCGCTTTGGGATCATTCACGACGTTTTAGGGATTAACGCAGTAGATGAGAATATAAAAGTAGGCACACACGGCAAAAGTATCAACTCTGAATTTATACTAGAAAAAAATCCTGATTATATTTTTGTTATTGATAGAAATATCATTGTAGGCAACAAAGAACGCGCTCAAGGCATACTCGATAATGCGCTTGTCGCTAAAACCAAAGCAGCACAAAACAAAAAAATCATCTATCTTGATCCAGAATACTGGTATTTAGCAAGTGGAAATGGACTAGAGTCTTTAAAAACTATGATTTTAGAAATCAAAAATGCTGTAAAATAATACAACTTCGCAAGGGCTAGTCTCTTGCTTTAATACTTAATAAAATATTTGGGATTTTCAAGAAAGTTTTAGTGGCGGACAGAGAGGGATTTGAACCCTTTTTTTTAAATAAAAAATGTTTTTATGTTATAATAAATCTTTAAAAAGGAGTAACAAATGAACTTAGAATTTTCAAAAGAAACACAACATTTTTTAACCAATTATTGCAAAGATAACAATTTAAGTGAAAAAGAAGTTTTAGAACTTGCTTTAAGTTATTTAGAACATAAGATAAGAATTGATGGTTATAAAAAGGATATAGAACTTTACAAGCAAGGTAAATTAAAGACTTTAGATTTTGATGAAACTTTTAATGATATTAGAAAAGATTTAGAATAAATGGAAATTGTTCCAACTCCTAAATTTAAAAATGAGCTTAGGCATATTGTTAATTTTATAAAATTAGATAGTTCTTTTTATGCTAAAGAATTTCTTAATGATATTAATTCAATTTGTAAAAATCTTTCTTTTATGCCTTATAAAAATAGAAAATCTTTGTCTTTTGATAATGAAAATATAAGAGATTTGATTTTTAAAGGTTATATTATCCCTTATCTTATCGATAAAAGTAAAAATGAAATTGTGATTTTAGGCATATATAAAAGTAATCTTTGGGATTGATTTTATATTTTATTTTTTTAGAATTCTTACTTCCATATTAGCATTCTTTTTCATCTAATTTCTTAAATAATTCCAAAATATCTTATTTTCTAATGGATTATTTTCCAATTTTAGAATAATATTTATTTATTATAGTTATAGATTATTCTTTTTTTTCAAATATATAATGTTGATATATAAATACTTGGAATTTTCAAGAAAGTTTTAGTGGCGGACAGAGAGGGATTTGAACCCTCGAGACCCGTTAAGATCTGCACCCTTAGCAGGGGTGTGGTTTCAGCCGCTCACCCATCTGTCCAATAAAAGTAAAGTGTGATTATACAAAAAAATAAATAATACCTAGCTTAAAAAGCTAGGAAAAATCAAAGGCTAAGATAAGCCAAAAGCAAAGTTACAACAACCCCTACTCCAAGAACTGCAAATTGTTTACTTCTATCTTTTTTATTTGCAAACAAAGTAATCATAAGCCCTGAAATATAAAGCATAAATAAAGTAATACCAAAACCTACACTAAGCACAGAAAAATACCAAGCACCCTTATCTTTATGAAGCATAATCATATCTCCAAGCAAAGATCTTGTTTTTAAGGTAATATTGTATTCATTAGTAGAATTTTGAGTTATATTAGCACTATAATGAGTTCCACCTATTGTTATACCTTTATCTTTGCTTTTAATGATATCTGTATTAGATGGCACTTTTAAACCATTTGTTTTTAAAAACTCTATTAAAGCTTCTCTTTCTTTACCACTTTGTATAACTTTTGACAATTGATACTGTTCAACTTTTAAGCCCACATCTTGATTAATACCAAAAATATATGCTATACCCGTTAAAGCAAAAAGCAAAGTGCAAGGCAAGAAGAACAAACTAAGATAGATATGAACCTGTCTAAACAATTTATTTTTATTGATCATTTTAACTCCTTTTTGATTATCAAAATTTGTGATATTTTGACAAAACAAAGTGAAGCAAAAGTGAATTTTAAATAAAAAGTTTATAGTTTTTAAAACAAAGAAAAGAAAAAGCCCTATGATTATAGGGCTTAAGAATTATTTTTTATCAATCACTTGATAATTATAAGGAGCAAGCTCTTTATCATGCTCTAAAAGTTCTTTTGGAGGATTGCCATTAACATCTTTTTCATCTGCATAGTAACGCTCTCCAGCTTTATGATTATTAACATCTACTTTATAATAAAGCTCTCCTGGATTAAATTTTTGAATATCTTCAAAACCTAAATTTGAAGTTTTAAAATCTTTAATTCCATTTGCCGCTGCAATTTCTACAAGTTTAGTTTGTCCCATTCTTGCCATATCAACAGCTTGCAATAACATTCTTGAAGCTTCGCGAGGATTATGAAAACCAGTTGAGTTTTCAGCATTAACAAAATCTGCTCTCATTTGAGCTTTACGATGAAGTTCTAAAACTTCTTTTAGTTCTTCGCTAATTTTTTTCGCATCAGCTTTTCCATCGCTTTGGAATTTTTCCATATTGCCTAGTTCATCGCGTAGTTTTTTAGTATCCATAATCAAACTAACAATTGCATACTCTGCAGTTCTTTGATCATGCGCAACGCTGTTTTGTATGTCAAGCACTTGAGCTTTTAAATAATCTTCGCTTTGTTTATGACAAGACTTACAAGCAGAGTTAATATCTCTTAAAGGAGAAGTGATATTGTGTTGAGTAACCTTTTTAGCTCCTTCTCTAACATAAGGCATATGACAATCCACGCAACTTACTCCATTTGCAGCATGCACACCGCCACTATAAAGTTCACTTTCTGGATGTTGAATTTTAATAATTTGCGCTCCTGTTAATTTATGAGTAAAATCAGCTCCAAATACTCCACGAACTTTATCATAATAATCATCTAGCATTTCAATTCTAAATGGTTGTCCTTTTTTCCACTCACCCCAAGGAAAAGTTAAAACTATACCATCGGTTTCAATCTCTTTAGCTTTATTGCCATCTCTCCAAAATTCATACTCGTCATAATTTTTCTGAGTTCCATTCCACCATTTTTTAGAACTATCATCTACAATAGTTTCACCCATTACTTTTACCTTTTCCCCTGTTGGTTTAAAATAGTATTCAACATGGCATTGAGAGCAAACTAAAGTTCTCATTTCTTCTCTTGTAGCTTTTACGCCTTGTACTGGATCTTTTTCATATCCTCTAGAAACTAAAGCATTAATAGCTGCTGGACGAGTAAGTCTTAAACTCATATCATTTGGATTGTGACAATCTGCACAAGTTACACCCATTCTTTTACCACCATGTGGGCCTGCATGTTCAGGTGAATTTTCTACTATACCATCAACGGCTGGGATATTTTTAATCATAGTCCAATAATTTGTAGAGTTAAAAGCAGTAAAATCCCCTTTAGCAACATTTTTTATAAGCCATGGAGTCCATCCACTATGACAATTCATACAAGCTGCAGGTTGACCTTTAAAAGCAGCAAGTCCATGAGCATTAAGAAAATCTTTGTTGTTTCTTGCTGTTTTCATTTGATCTACTTGAACCCAAAAATGCCCTCTTTCTTCATTGAAATCAAGGCTAAAAGGATATCCTGCCCAAAGTATGGTTAATTGAGGAAAGCGAATCAATTTTAAATAAGCTAAATTACCACCAAATTCAGTAGCCTTAGGCTCTTCTTTTTCAACCGTTAAATACATTTTTAGTTGCTCTGGAAAAACCTTACCCCATTTTTCAAAATTTGGATCATCATCACTAAGCAAAGAAAAATCAGCATTTACTGTAATGGCATTTTTATTTGCTTCATCTTCTTTTTTTTGATTGATATCATTATTTAGCCATAAAACCCCCGCTATAAGTAAAACCAAAACGACAATACCTAAGCGTAAAATATTTTTTTTCATTCATCTTCTCCTTATTAAATTCCGTGTTTATGTCCAACATCTTTATGACAAGAAGCACAATTTAATGACTTGTCTGCATGTGGATTTGTTGTAGCATTGATAGCTGTTTGAGCAAAATCTGCATGACAGCGTATGCAGTTTTCTTGCACCATTTTTCTGCTTTTTTCAGTCGCACTCAAATTTGTAGGCAACTCATCAAGTTTAAAAGTAAAAGCATAAGCATGCCCTAAACCACTTTGAGCCTTAGCTATCCACTTAGCTACAAAATTATGTGGCAAATGGCAATCCACGCAAGTTGCTCTTGGTTCGCCTTTGACTTTTTGAGAGTGTGGCCCTGCCATGTATTCGTTATAAACTTCATTCATAATATGGCAGTTATTACAAGATTCACTTGCATTGCTTAAATAAGATGTACCCTTAGCGTTATAAAAGGTATAAAACCCGACCGCAAAGAAAACAAAAAGCAAAACAAGAAAAATAGTAAAAAGATTCGAAGTTTTCTTCAAAATTTTCCTCCTTGAAATTATCATTTCTTAAAATCTTCAATGAAACAACAATGTCACAGAATTTCCCAGAAATAAATTTTGTGATTCTAACATAGATGAATTTAATATAATTTTAAAGATATATTTACTCTTAATTAACCTAAAAAATTTAAAACTTTTATTCAATAATTTCAAAATAAATGATAAAATACAACTAAAAAAGGAAAAATTAATGCAAACAAGTCCTGATATGTTTATCAATCGCGAACTTTCTTGGCTTCGCTTTAATTCTCGTGTTTTAGACCAATGTTCTAAAAATTTACCCTTGTTAGAAAAATTAAAATTTATAGCTATATATTGCACTAATTTAGATGAATTTTATATGATACGCGTCGCAGGCTTAAAACAACTTTTTTCAGCTGGAGTTAATGCAAGCAGTAGCGATGAAATGACCCCGTTACAACAATTAAAAGCCATACGCAAATATTTACACCAAGAAAAAGAACTTTTGGAGCGTTATTTTAATGAAATCACAAGTGAATTAGAAAAAGAAAATCTTTTCATAAAACATTATGAGAATTTAGATGAAAATTTAAAACAAAAATGTGATGAGTATTTTTTCTCCAATATTTTTCCTGTTATTGTTCCAATAGCTGTTGATGCTACTCACCCTTTTCCGCATTTAAACAACTTATCTTTTTCACTAGCGGTTAAAATTTGCGATAAAGCGCATCCTGAACTTGTAAAATTTGGAATGATTAGAATTCCAAGAGTTTTACCTCGTTTTTATGAAGTAAGTGCAAATATTTATGTTCCTATAGAAAGTATAGTCCATCAACACGCAGAAGAAATTTTTCCAGGCTATAAACTCTTAGCTTCAGCAGCATTTAGAGTGACTAGAAATGCAGATATGGTAATAGAAGAGGAAGAAGCTGATGATTTTATGATGATTTTAGAACAAGGCTTAAAACTTCGTAGAAAAGGAGCTTTTGTAAGATTGCAAATTCAAAAAGATGCAGATGAGCAAATCGTAGAATTTCTTAATACTCACATGAAAATTTTTCATAAAGATGTTTATGAATATTCTATTTTACTCAATCTCCCTAGCCTTTGGCAAATCGCAGGAAATAAAACCTTTACGCATCTTTTAAGCCCACTTTACACGCCTAAAACTTTACCACCTTTTGATGAGAATTTATCTATTTTTGATGCTGTAGAAAAAGAAGATATACTCATCATACAACCTTTTGAAAGTTTTGATCCAGTTTATAAATTTATCAAAGAAGCAAGCAAAGATCCTGAAGTAATTTCCATAAGAATGACACTTTATAGAGTTGAAAAAAATTCCAATATAGTTCAAGCTTTAATTGATGCTGCAAGTGATGGAAAACAAGTAACTGTGATGGTAGAATTAAAAGCACGCTTTGATGAAGAAAATAATCTTCATTGGGCGAAAGCTTTAGAAAATGCCGGAGCTCATGTTATTTATGGCATTACAGGTTTTAAAGTCCACGCTAAGGTTTCTCAAGTCATACGCAAACAAGGAGATAAACTTAAATTTTATATGCATTTAAGCACAGGAAATTATAATGCAAGCAGTGCTAAAATCTATACTGATGTGAGTTATTTTACAAGCAAAGCAGAATTTGCAAGAGATACGACAAGCTTTTTTCACATCTTATCGGGATTTAGTAAAAATCGTCGCCTTCAAACTCTTTCAATGAGCCCAAATCAAATCAAAGAAAAAGTTTTAGAAATGATACGCATTGAAACAAGCAAGAAAAATGAAGGTGTGATTGTAGCTAAAATGAATTCTCTTGTGGATAGTGATATCATACAAGCGCTTTATGAAGCAAGTATGGAAGGAGTGCAAATCGATCTTATCATACGCGGAATTTGTTGCTTAAAACCTGATGAAGAATATAGCAAAAACATACGCGTTAGAAGCATCATAGGAAAATACTTAGAACATGCTAGAGTATTTTATTTTAAACATAGTGAGCCAAATTATTTTATATCGAGTGCAGATTGGATGCCAAGAAATTTAGAACGCCGTTTAGAGCTTATGACTCCTATATATGATGAAAGAAGCAAAGCTAAATTAGCTCAATTTTTACGCTTGCAACTTAGCGATAATGTTTTAGCTTATGAGCTTAAAAACAATGGAGAGTATGAAAAAATTCCTTCTTCTGAAAAAATCATAGATTCTCAACAAACCTTAGAAGAATATGTAAGTAAAATTTATAAAACACTTAAAAAAGATACAGATCAAAGTCGCGCAACGCACTTAGCTTCCAAACTTTTCAAAGAAAACTAAAAGTTTTTAGGGTTTTTACTCTAAAGACTTATTTACTTGTTTGTTATAAAAAAGGGCTTTAAGATAAAGCCCTAGGAGATTTCCCATAGAAATAAACAATCATTTCTAAACTATAAAAAGATTTAGAAATGATTTTTAAGATTAAAATTTATACTTAAGTCCTGCTTGACCACTTAAGTAAGTTTCATTTTTATTATCTACTTTACCTGCTAGTATTTGTTTAGCACCAAAGCCAAGATTCATACTGAGTTGATTTGTAAAATCTACATTACCCCCTACGATAATTTGTCCGTATGTTTTTTTCTTGTTGTTAGCTTCTACACTAGTAAAGAAAGCATTATTTACAGCTAGGTTAGCTGTGTAATCATCACCACTATTGATAACAAATTGTTCTATTTTTGGAGTTACAAAAATATAAGAGTTTTCATTCATATATTTTCTAAATTCAGCACCCACTTCAACACTTACAGAATTGTTTTTCATAGAATCAATATCTTTAGCAATAGCACCATTTTCTGTATGAGATGGAGTATAACTAAAATAATAATTTACTCCCACAAAAGGTTTAATAAATAAAGTATTATTACTAAGATCAAACACACGACCTGCATTAGCGCTAAGTCCTAAGAATTTGCTTGTATAATCTGAGTTATATGCACCATCTGTTTGAATATTGTCTTGTTTAGTTGGAGAAACTTGAGCATAAGCTTTAAGATTAAGTTCCCATTGTGGAGCTATATTGATAGTAGAATACATACCTAATTGGAAGTTATCACTTTTTTGTTCTAAATTATTGTCTTTGATTTTAGCGTTTGCATAAGTAAAATAAGCACCCCATAAAACATCATCATTAGCTTGTTTATCTACTCCCACGGTAGCACCATACATTGCACCACTATCTCCATCGATAATGTTAGCACCACCAAAAGCATTAGCCCAAACACTATTGGTATATTCATTTACATAGCTTGGTCTCATATCACTATCTAAAGCAGCAAATTTAAGGCCATTCATTTTAGAAGCATAAGTTCCAAAAGGATTGTTTAACATTGCTACACGAGAACCTATAGAAACATCATTAGAAATATTCATAGTGGTATTTACTGCACTAGAAGCTGAATTGAGATTAGATACAGATTTACCTGTATTGTCTGTGTCTTTTTTGATTTGTAGGGCTAGTTTTACACCTTCTCTACTTGCTAAATCTGCTCCTATACTTCCTAATTGTTCTGTAATAGAACGAAGTGCTAGGATAGAAGCTTTATCATTAGCGCTAAGATTTAAATTTAAGTTTTTATTTACTAAATCAAGGTATTTTTCATCATCGATTTTACCGCCGTTGTTTATAGCTTCTTGTTGAAGTTTTTCAAGTTCAGTTTTTTGTTCTTGTAGGGCTTTTTTAACTTTTGCCCATTCTTCAGCTTCAGCTTCATCGGAATCAAAATCATTTTTAAGTAATTTATCGATAGCATTTATATCTACTTTAAGTTGCGTGAGTTTATCTTTAGCTGCTGCAGTAGCACCTCCATTAACTACCAAGCATTTATTGCCACCGCAGTTTTGAACGCTAAGTTTATAATCTACTAAGCCTTTTTTTCCATCGCCGTATTCATCTTCATCGCTAATATCTATAACAGCTCCTGTTTCTGTAACATCTTTGCCATGAAGATCAGTTGAAACATAATCATTTAAAAATTTTACAAGTAATGCACCTGCGTTATTATTTGCTTTTAAAATATCTTCATTGAAATCTTTAGCTTGAACCATTACTACATTATTTGCTTCTAAGTCTGTATAAGAGCGTTTGATAAGTCCAAAATTTGAATTTTTAAGATTTGCAGTTCCATTTACCTTAACAAAATTTCCATAAGTAGCAAAAAGGGTTTTATCGACAGCAAAATTTCCATTTATAGTTAAGCTACCATTAGCACTTTGTGTTTCACCTGCTCCATTATAAAGAATTATACCCGAACCTTTTTCTTCATCTTGAGTAATGGCTTCACCTCCTGAGCTAGTCATAGTTAAATCTCCATTAATCACCGAAGGTGCAAAAGCTTGTAAAATTATATCTGTTGTTTCAACTTTTTTAGCAGTAGCGTTTAGATTTGTTACATATGCAGGTTCTCCTTTGTTATTATATGTAAAGCTTAAAGTATGGTCTTTACCGATATCAATGTTCAATCGATGATCAGCAGTGTCATAACCATCGCTTGGTAAATCCCCAATGCCCATTTTGATACTTAAATCTTTTCCTTTGTAATTATCAGGATTTTTGAGATTAATATCCTTACCATTTTCTTCAAAATAATTTCCTATATCTGAAGACCCTGTAAGATCGATTTCTTGTGCAAAAGCACCCGAATAAAGCAAAGTTGCTACACCTAAGCTTAGCAATATCTTGCTCGAAGCATTTTTCTTCATAAGTTTCTCCTTCAATAAATTTAAACTGAAGGAAAAATTATACCCCCCCCCTAAAAATAAGCTTAAAAATAAAACTATAAATTTTTAATGAAAAATTATAAAACCTAATATATCAAAGTTTTAAGGGTAATAAATCGATCTTAACTTCATATAAAAAATTCTAAAAATTTAAAATAAACTTATGATTTACTTAAAATTAGCGTGATGGTGGAAGCGAGGGGAATCGAACCCCTGTCCAAAAATAACCCCACAAAGACCTCTACATGCTTAGCAAAGATGACTACTTCACCCTACTTCGCTCACCTTCCAAAACTTAAAAGCAAGGCTAAGACTTTATTTCACCTCAACGCTTGTCAAACGCAAGGCTACACTATCAAAGATGACCGAAAATTAAGCTAGATAGTATGACTTAAATTTCAGGCTCAACTGAACTTACGCAGCTTTAGCGTAAGCAGGAGCAAATTTAACGTTGTTTGCGTTTAATTTTATTTGGGCTTTTTACGCTTTGCCCAAAGCGACATGCCATCTAAGCAGACTTACTCCTGTCGAAGCCAAGTCGCTCCCTTATTTAGAAATAATATTTGGAACATTAACAATTAAAGGATTAAAAACCGCTAAAACAGAATCATCATTTTCATATGAACGACAATATTTTTCAAACTGATCACTCATCAAAAGCATCCAATCTGTAAATTCATCGCTAGCAGGGCCATTAAAGCGATTTGCTTGTGCCATCATCTCTTCACAAAATACACAAAAATCAGTCACTTCTTCAAGATTTAAGCGTCTTGCTGCCCAAGCGGTATTATGTGCTAAAGTTTCAAGCTCTTTTATGGCCTCTTTATAACGCACGCTATCGCTTCCAAGCTTGATGATTAAAGGTTCAAACCTATCACACATGGTTCTAAAAAATTGTAAAAATTTTTCTATATCATCAATCTCATAATCTAATTCTAATTTTGTTAAAATTCCCATTTTCAAACCATAATCATTAAAGTTTAATGTAAATTCTAGCAAATTTTAGCTAAAATCTTATTTTAATTTTTCCAAAATATAAGTAAAGATATGGATAGAATAGTAGAAATAGAAAAATACTCCTTTGACGAAACTTACGAAACTTCGTTGCGTCCTTCAAATTTTGATGGTTATATAGGTCAAGAAAGCATTAAAAAAAATTTAAATGTCTTTATAACTGCAGCCAAAAAACGCAACGAATGTTTAGATCATATACTTTTTAGTGGTCCTGCAGGACTTGGAAAAACAACACTAGCTAATATCATCTCCTATGAAATGGGTGCAAATATCAAAACAACCGCCGCTCCTATGATAGAAAAAAGCGGAGATTTAGCAGCCATTTTAACCAATCTTAGCGAAGGGGATATACTTTTTATCGATGAAATTCACCGCTTAAGCCCTGCTATCGAAGAAGTACTTTACCCTGCGATGGAGGATTACCGCCTTGATATTATCATAGGTAGTGGTCCAGCTGCTCAAACTATAAAAATCGATTTACCAAAATTTACCCTTATAGGAGCTACAACACGCGCAGGTATGCTTAGCAATCCTTTGCGTGATCGTTTTGGTATGCAATTTAGATTAGAATTTTACAAAGATAGCGAACTTGCTCTCATCTTGCAAAAAGCAGCTTTAAAGCTTAATAAAACTTGCGAAGAAAAAGCCGCACTTGAGATTGCTAAAAGAAGTCGTTCAACCCCAAGGATAGCCTTAAGGCTTTTAAAAAGAGTTAGAGATTTTGCCGATGTTAATGATGAAGAGATTATCACAGAAAAAAGGGCTAATGAGGCCTTAAATTCTTTAGGGGTTAATGAGCTTGGTTTTGATGCGATGGATTTAAGATATCTTGAACTTTTAACCGCTGCTAAGCAAAAACCTATAGGACTTGCAAGCATTGCTGCGGCTTTAAGCGAAGATGAAAATACCATAGAAGATGTAATCGAGCCTTATTTACTAGCTAATGGCTATATAGAACGCACTGCAAAAGGGCGTATAGCAAGCACAAAAAGCTATAGTGCTTTAAAACTAAACTATGAAAAAACTTTATTTGAGGAGTAAATTTTGCAAAATGGAAAATTCTTTCTTATAAGCTTTATTTTAGTCATTTTATTTCTTTTGCTTTATCTTTTTAAAGGTTTTTTACTTGTAATTATCATTGCTAGTTTAATGGCGGTAGCTACCTCAAATATTAATGCAAAATTTTTAAATCTCACTAAAGGACATAAATTTTTAGCTTCCATTCTTACAACAGCTTGTATGGTTTTGCTTTTCTTTGCACCTTTTGTTTATGCTATGATAGAACTTGCCAAAGCTTTAAAAAATTTTGATATTAATTTAGTCACACAAACTCTTGATTATGTCAAAAACTATCAATTTACCTTGCCTGAAAGCTTTAATTTTTTAGAACCTAAAATCAAAGAATTTTTAGCTTCTATAGATTTAAATAGCATTTCCAAACAAATTCTAGGCTATGCTTCAAGTTTTACAAAATCAGGGGCTAAATTTCTTATAGATATGGTTTTAATTTGCGTGTTTTATTTCTTTGCAAATCTGTATGGAACCGAGCTTGTTATCTATCTTAAATCCATCATTCCTATTGACAAAAAAGAACTCGATGATGTTTTAAGTGAAGTGGGTAATGTTATGGCTGTTGTGCTTTACTCTATGGTAATTGTAGCAATATTTCAAGGTGCACTCTTTGGTTTAATCACAATGTTTTATGGTTATGATGGAATTTTAATGGGAGTAATTTTTGCTGTAAGTTCTCTCATACCTGCTATAGGAGGAGCTTTAATTTATGTGCCTGTAAGTCTTTATGAATTTGCTTCAAACAATCTTAACTCAGCTCTTGTTATTTTTATTTATTCTGTAATTGTAATTTCTTTTATAGCAGATACTTTAATCAAACCTTTAATCATCAAATGGATCAACAAAAAACTTGTAAAAACCCCTACCAAAATCAACGAACTTTTAATTTTCTTGGCTATGATAGCAGGAATTTCTACCTTTGGTTTTTGGGGTATTATACTAGGTCCTGCGATTTTAACCTTTTTTGTATCAACTTTAAGAATGTATGTGATTTTAAAAGATAAGAATTTAATTTAACTTGCCTTAAAAAAGGCAAGTTTTATGTTCTAGGCTTTTGGGCCTATCATTTTAGTAGGATCAACAAATTTATTGAAATCTTCTTCACTAACCAAACCAAGCTCCATAGCACTTTCTTTTAAAGAAATACCTTTTTTATGAGCATTTTTGGCTACTTTAGCAGCATTTTCATAACCTATATGTGGATTTAGAGCGGTAACTAGCATTAAAGAATTATGAAGATTATGATCGATTTTTGCACGATTTGGTTCTATACCTACAGCACAATGGATATTGAATGAATGCATAGAATCAGCTAACAAATCAAGACTTTGCAAGAAATTATAAATAATCACAGGCTTAAACACATTAAGCTCAAAATTTCCTTGACTTGCTGCAAAACCAATAGCTGCATCATTTCCCATCACTTGTACAGCAACCATAGTAACAGCTTCACACTGGGTAGGATTTACCTTACCTGGCATAATCGAACTTCCTGGCTCATTTTCAGGGATGATAAGCTCACCAAGACCGCATCTTGGACCTGAAGCTAACCATCTTATATCATTTGCAATTTTCATTAAATTTGCAGCCAAACCCTTCATCGCACCATGAGTGAAATTGATCGCATCATGACTTGTTAAAGCATGAAATTTACTTGGACTTGAAACAAATTTTGTACCTATAAGTTGAGTTAGCTCTTCACTTACTTTTTGGCTTAATTCTGGATGTGCATTAAGCCCTGTTCCTACTGCAGTTCCTCCTATGGCAAGTTCTCTTAAAGTTGGTAAAGAGGCGATGATTTGCTCTTTTGAATGTAAAAGCATAGAAAGATATCCGCTAAATTCTTGTGCTAGAGTAAGTGGCGTAGCATCTTGTAAATGCGTGCGTCCTATCTTGATAATACCATCAAATTCTTTTACTTTTTTTTCAAAAGTTGCAATAAGCTCATCAAGTGCAGGGATAAGCTTTTTCTCTACTTGCTCAACTGCAACGATACTCATAGCTGTTGGAAAAGTATCATTTGAACTTTGACTCATATTGACATGATCATTTGGATGCACAAGCTTTTCTTTGCGAAAATCTCCGCCCATGATTTCAGTGGCACGATTTGCAACAACTTCATTCATATTCATATTGCTTTGTGTGCCTGAACCTGTTTGCCAAATCGCAAGTGGAAAATTATCATCAAATTTACCTGCGATAATCTCATCGCAAGCTTGAACTATAGCATTTTTCTTAGCATCATCAAGTTTTCCGAGTTTGTTATTGACCAAAGCTAAAGATTTTTTAAGATTTGCAAAAGCATAGATTAAAACCTTTGGCATTTTCTCACAACCGATTTTGAAATTTTCAAAACTTCTTTCAGTTTGAGCTCCCCAATATTTGTCATTTGGGACCTTAACTTCACCCATAGTATCGTGTTCAACTCTGTATTCCATAGTGTTTCCTTTCTAGAAATATTGTTAGAATTATTTAAACAAAAATAAGCATAAAGTTAGCTTATAATTTAAAATTTATTTATATTTTTTGTAGCATTTTGAAGTTATGTGCAGTTTGTTTAAACTGCACGGATTATTCGACTGTTACGCTTTTAGCCAAATTTCTTGGCATATCCACATCATTGCCAAGTCTTATGGAAATTTCCATCGCCAAAAGTTGAGTAATGACCATCATTTCAAAAAATTCACACATATAATGATCTTGCTCATTGGTTTTGATAAAATCATCACTTAAATCAAATTCTAAAGGTGAAATGCTAAGCACTGTAGAATCCCTAGCAATAAGCTCTTCAACATTTGATTTTGTTTTTTCATAAAGCATGTGCTTTGGCATTAAAGCTATAGTATAAAGCTTAGAATCAGCCAAAGCAATAGGGCCATGTTTCATCTCTCCTGCGGGATAACCTTCAGCATGAAGATAAGATAATTCTTTAAGTTTCAAAGCTCCTTCTAAGGCCAAAGGATAAAACACATCTCTACCTATAAAGAAAAAGCCGTGTCCATCTAAATAACGCTTAGATAAACGATGAATTTTTTCATGTAAAGCTTGTTTTACACTCACGCAATTTGGAGTATGTAAAAGTGCTTTAATTTCAGCAGAAACATTTAATTTTCTTTTTTGTGCCATAAAAATAGCAAGCATCCAAAGTGTTAAAACTTGAGTGGCAAAAGCTTTGGTTGAAGCAACTCCTTTTTCTATACCTGCACGAGTTAAAAGACTTAGGTGTGCTAAACGCACTATATTAGAATTATCCACATTACAAATTGCAAAAGTCTTAGCACCCTGCTCTTTTGCAATCTTTAAAGCCTCTAAAGTATCTGCTGTTTCTCCACTTTGAGAAATAACGATAAATAAAGAATCTTTTTTTACAATTGCTTCACGGTAGCGAAATTCACTTGCAATTTCTACTTTAGCTTTAACTTTAGCAATTCTTTCAAACAAATAAGCACTTGCCATTGCAGCATGATAGCTTGTTCCACAAGCACAAAGCGTGATTTCATCTACTTGACTTAAATCTTCATTGTTTAACTCATCAAAAACGACTTCATCGCCTTGAATACGCCCCATTAAAACTTCACTCATCACGCGACTTTGTTCATAAATTTCTTTTTCCATAAAAAAGCGAAATCCGTCTTTTTTTGCATAAGCCTTATCGCCTGAAAGCTTAGAAAAACAAAGTGATTTTAAAACATCATTTTCATAAACGACAAGCTCATCTTTACTCGCGTATCCCAAGCTTAAATCTTCAAGATACATTACCTCATCACAACTTCCTATCAAAGGTGCATCACCTGAAGAAAAATACCATTCTTTATTTGCATTTTTACCGATAATCAAAGGAGCAGCATTTTTTGCAAAATACACATGATTAGGATCTTTTTTTGTTACTAACAAAGTAGCAAAAGCACCGCGAAGTTCTTTGATGGTTTTTTGCCAAGCTTCAAAAACTCCCAAATTTCTTGCATAAAATTCAAAAAGCTGGACAATAACTTCAGTATCTGTTTGACTTAAAAAACTCACGCCTTCTTTTTCAAGTTTATCTTTGATTTCTTTATAATTTTCTATAATACCATTGTGAATCACACAAGAATACTGTCCTAAATGAGGATGTGCGTTGATTTCAGTAGGCTTACCATGAGTTGCCCATCTTGTATGACCTATAGCAAAACCATAACCTTGACTTTCAAAATCTGTGCATTTATTCGCCAAATTTTCAAGTTTTCCTACAGCTTTAAAAAAACTAAGCTCTCCTTCTTGCATCGCTGCCATACCCGCACTATCATAGCCACGATATTCTAATTCTTTAAGTCCATTTAGTATAATTTGTTTTTTTTCATTATTTCCTATATAGCCTACGATTCCACACATTTTTTTACTCACTTATTAATAAATTAACTAACTTTTGCTCGCTATGTTCTAATTTTTCATTCTTTTGAAAAATAAAAATATTACGCGTCCTTTGTCTTATGGTTTGAATTTTTGCTGCACATAAAACAAGTTCAAGTTCATTAAAAACATTCATCAAATACGCCATTAAACCCTGCTGATCTTTAGTATTAAGACCTAATTTGGCATACATTTTAGAATAATTTAAGTCTAATTTTAACTCATCTTTTTTAATGATTGGCTTTTTAATTTTTTTCAAATTAAAACCAGAAAGATTTGAATTTAAAAGCTCCCAAAGTTTTAGTTTTTGCTCATCACTGATAATATTATCATATTCAAATCTTAAATAAATTTTATCATCAAAAAGTTCAAAAAAATTCATGAAAATAAGATTTAAATTTGTTAAAGAACTTAAAATAATGGCAATATTAAAATGAAGTGGTGCAACAATTTGCAAACTAAGATTTGTTTCATTACTAAACCAAAATTTAAAATCATTTTCTTTGGCTAATTTAGAAATCATAACAATATCTTCAAAAGTATTTTTTATAATAAAAAGATTTGATTTGATATGTATGATTTTATCTTGCAAAATTTCATCTTGCTCTAAAAAAATCTTACTTCTTTTAAGTGTTAATTCTTTTTTTACTCTTCTTGTGCTTTCTTCAAGTAGATTTTCATCTTCAAAACCTTGTTTTGCATTTTCTAAAAGTTTATCAAGAACTCTAAAATAAAAAGCATTATAATTTAAAGCCTTAGCCTTTAGCCAAGTTAAAGTGTATAAAAGCTCTAAATTTTCTAAATTTTCTAGCTTAGAAACCAAGCTACTTACAACAATAGGATTGTATATATCTTCTTTTTCTGCAAGATCTTTTAAGGCATTATTGTTTTTAAATATCTTAAGACCCCATTCTAAAATTTCATTCTTTAAATCAAATTTAGAGCAATACGCTCTATATATGCCTGCTAAAGAAATTTCATTTTCACTTTCTATAGCGCTTAAAAGTATCACAAGCTTTAAAATCATTTTTTCATCGGTTTTAAGTTTTTGGAGTATCTCAAGCTCATCTTCGTATTTTTCAAATTCACTTAACATAAGAAAAACTTGCTCATCAAAACTATAATTTCCTTCTTCATCGCTTAAAAAACGAACTGTCCAAAAAGGCTTGCATAAATCTTTTAAAATTCCACTATCAAGCAAAAGCTTTAAAACACAAAAACTATGCCTTTTATAAAAAATTTTCTCAAAAAGTATTAAAGCTTTTTCTATATCTTTTTTACCGTATTTCAATCTTCTTAGGGCAAAAACCAAGTTAAGATCGAAAATAACCTGTTTATCTTCAAGTTTTAATAAGTATTCTAAAACTTCCACAAGAGTTTTAAATTTATATTCTTGTTTAAGAGTATGATTTAATCCATCTTGAATTTGCTTTGCTAGAAAGTGCGTATAAAAACCTATAGTATGCATACTTTGCAAAGCCTTTTGAACCAACAACTCATTTGCTCCAAAATGTTTTTTAGCTTTTTTATACATTAATTCACTCAAATCATGAACATTAATAAGTAAAAACTCATCCTCATCTTTAGCACTTAATAAATTCATCGCTGATTTTAAAGAAAGTAAAAAATCTCCAGCTAAACGCAACTCGCTTAAATTTTTTTCATCTATAAAATTTAAAGCATAATTTTTTGGAGAAGTCTTAAAAAGAACAAGCAAACTCTCTAAGGATCTTAAATGATTTAGTCCGCCAAAATCTTTTAAGATATTAAATTCCTGCTTTATAAATGGAATATCAAATTCTTTAAAATTTTCTAGCAAAAGCTTGGCAAAATCATTTTTATTTTCTTTTAAAATACTCTCAAATTTTGTCTTAATCCCTTTAAATAAAATCCTAGAACCACATATGAAACGAGTTTGTATTATAGAAGTCTTAAGCTCATTGCTAGCATTATAAAGTCCGTTAAATTCTAAGATAACAGAGTCAATTTGCAAATGCGCATCATTTAAAATTTCGATAAAAGCCTTAATCATAGGTTTTAAATGAAAAGCCTTAATATCTTTATAAACAAAAATCAAAGAAATACTTTCATTAAAACAAAGACTATTATTTGCATATGCTTTGCTTGCTAAAACACAAAAAGGGATATTATCACTTGGAGGTGAAAAATCATCAAAATAATCTTTAAGAACTATATCATAAGCTTTTTTTATGAAATTATCCATATTTTTAGAATGATATAAGCTAAATGCCCCTTGCTTAAGAAAAAATTTTCTACAACTTTGGGTATAGGAACTAAGATTTTTTTTAAAAATTTCTAATTCTTTATTTAACAAAATTTCTACTCTCTTTAAATTTTAATATTTTAATAATAATCTTAACAAAAATATCTTTTATTTTGGCTTTTTCTATAAACTCTTTTTCAGTAAGCAAAAATTATAATGCTTTGTTTAAAAACAGCAAAAGAGTAAAATTAAAATGAAAAATTTAATTACCAAACTAGAAAATGAAGAAAGATTAAACCAAGAAGAAGCCAATGCACTTTGGGATCTAGATCTTTTTACCTTAGGTAAATACGCTCACAAAAAACGCACCAAACTTCACGGAAAAAAAGTCTATTTTAATATCAATCGTCATATCAACCCAACTAATATCTGTGCAGATACCTGTAAATTTTGCGCCTTTTCAGCGCACCGAAAAAATCCTAATCCTTATTTGATGACTCATGAAAAGATTATGAAAATTGTCGATGAAACTGTAAAACGAGAAACTAAAGAAGTACATATCGTTTCAGCTCACAACAAAGATACAACTTGGCAGTGGTATTTAGAAATTTTTAAAATGATAAAAGAAAAATATCCTAATCTTCATGTAAAAGCTATGACTGCTGCTGAGATTGATTTTTTGCATCGTCGTTTTAAAATGAGCTATGAAGAAGTGATAGAAAAAATGCTTGAATACGGCGTTGATTCTATGCCTGGGGGTGGGGCTGAAATTTTTGATGAAGAAGTGCGTAAGAAAATTTGTCATGGAAAAGTTAGCAGTGAAAATTGGCTTAAAATTCATAAACTTTGGCATGAAAAAGGCAAACAAAGTAATGCTACCATGCTTTTTGGACATATAGAAGAAAGACATCACAGGATCGATCATATGTTAAGATTGCGTGATCTTCAAGATCAAACTGGTGGATTTAATGCTTTTATCCCTCTAGTTTGGCAAAGGGATAATAGCTTTATACAAACTGATAAAATCATGGATAGTGAAGAAATTTTAAAAACCATTGCCATTGCTCGTTTAGTGCTTGATAATATTAAAAATATCAAAGCTTACTGGGCAACAATGACTTTAAATTTAGCCATGGTAGCACAAGAATTTGGAGCTAATGATTTAGACGGTACCATAGAAAAAGAAAGCATACAAAGTGCAGGTGGTGCAAAATCTGCTAAAGGCACAAGTTTAAAAACTTTTATCGATATGATAAAAACTTCAAATCTTATTCCTGTAGAACGCGATAGTTTATATAACGAGCTAAAAACCTACTAAGGAGAAAAAATGGACTTTTTTAAACTCAAAGAAAACAATACGAGTTTTAAAACCGAAGTTATAGCAGGGCTTACTACTTTTTTGGCTATGGTTTACATTATCCCCGTAAATTCTAGCATAGTAGGAAATACAGGAATGCCCATAGAAGCTTTAATCACCGCAACAGCTTTAATCACCATAGTTGCAAGTGCTTTTAATGCTTTTTTTGCCAATACTCCTGTAGCTATGAGTGTAGGAATGGGTTTAAATGCTTATTTTACCTTTGCGGTTTGTTTAGGTCAAAACATAGCTTGGCAAAGTGCCTTAGGAGCTGTTTTTATTTCAAGTATTATTTTTCTCATACTTTCTTTTACGCATTTTCGCCTTTGGGTAATCCGCAATATCCCAAAAGATTTACGCCTTGCAATTTGTGCGGGTATAGGTTGTTTTATAGCTTTTTTAGGCTTAAGTCAAATGGGTGTGATCATGCATAATAAAGATACTTTAGTAAGCATAGGAAATTTCAAAAGCCCTCATGTGCTTTTTGGAATTTTCACTCTAGCTTTAATCATCTTTTTTTGGGCTATAAAACTTCGCGGAGCTTTTATTTTGGGGGTATTAGTAAGCTCTATTATCGCTTGGATTTTCCATTTAGACAATGCAAGTTTTCCTGTGCAAATCTTTTCTTTGCCAAATTTTAGCATGGAAAATGGCCTAGGAGCCATCTTTTTACAACTTGATATCAAAAGTGCCTTAAATATTACTATGATACCTATAATTCTTACTTTTTTTATCACTCAACTTTTTGATAGTATAGGAACTATCACAGGTGTGGGTGAAAGAGGAAAGATTTTTGATGATCCAAAAAATGGAGAAAAAAAACTAAGCAAAACATTAATGGCAGATGCAACAGGATCGGCTTTAGGAGCTATGACAGGCACTTCTACAGTTACAGCTTTTGTAGAAAGCACTACAGGGGTTGAAAGCGGTGGAAGAACAGGACTTACAGCTTTAGTTGTAGCTATTTGTTTTGCTTTTACACTTTTTTTACTGCCACTTTTTAAAGCCATTCCTGCAAACGCAATATACCCCGTACTTGTAATGGTTGGAATTTTAATGTTTATGGAAGTTAAAAATATAGATTTTAAAGATAGTGCTATAGCTGTAGCAAGCTTTTTTACTATTATCATGATGCCTTTTACTTACTCCATCACCACAGGTTTTGCTTTTGGTTTTCTTTCTTATTTACTTGTAAGAATTTTTAAACGCGAATGGAATAAAATCAATCTTGGCATTATAGTTTTAAGTTTATTATCTTTGGGTAATTTTTTACTTATGACACTACAATAAATAAGGATATATAATGATATTTTACTCTTATGAAGAATTTAAAGAAGATGTAAAAATTCTTGCTAAAAAAATTAAAGAAGATTTTAACCCCGATGCACTTTTAGCTATAGCAAGAGGAGGGATGAGTTTAGGACACTCTTTAGCAGTGGCTTTAAAAACGCGTCAGCTTTTTGCTTTAAACTCAATTCATTACGATGATACGAAAAAACTTGATACTATTGAAATTTTTAACATTCCTGATTTAAGCAAGCACAAAAAAATTTTACTCATTGATGATATAGTAGATAGTGGAGAAAGTTTAACAGAAATAAAAAAAGTTTTGCTTGAAAAATTTCCTCATATCGAACTTAAAATTGCGACCATTTTTTACAAAAAAACCGCTCTTCTAGAGCCTGATTTCAAAGTAAAAGAAGCTACTGAATGGGTAGATTTTTACTGGGATATAAATCTTGATTAAAAATTTGCTATAATCTTACTTTTAAAATTTTTAGGAGTTTTTGCTTGAGAATAAAATTTATATCTTTTATTTTAATTTTTTTTACTATTTTTGCTTTTGCTAAAGAACAAAATTTAGATGATTTTGAACAAGAATACCAAAATCATCAAGTAAACGATCCACTTTCAGGATATAACAAAGCTATGACAAGCTTTAATGTGGCTTTGTATGATTATGGTCTTCGTCCCGTTCTTAAGGGCTATAACGCCATCACTCCTGAATTTATAAGATTAGGAGTAAGAAATTTCTTTGATAATTTACTTGCTCCTTTGCGTTTTGTAGGCAATGTTTTGCAGTTTAAATTTGAAGAAGCTGGAGAAGAATTTAAAAGATTTACCGCCAATACCATCATGGGTTTTGGTGGACTTATGGATGTGGCATCAAAAATGGGTCTTAAAAAACATCCCGCGGACTTAGGAACCGTTTTGGCTCACTGGGGTGTAGGAAGCGGTTTTCATATTGTCTTACCTATACTCGGCCCTAGTAATCTTAGAGACACTCTTACTTTACCTGCAACTTGGTATGCAAGTTTTACCGCTTACATTGATCCTACTTGGGCAAGTATAGCTATAAGTGCTTATGGATTTGGTAATGAACTTAGTTTTAGGCTTGATGAAATTGATGAAATTTATCACAACACGCCTAATTTATATCCATTCTTGCGTGATGCTTACGAGCAAAGACGCAATGAACTTAGCAAATAAAGGAAATTAATGAAAAAAATATTTTTAATCTTGACTTTATTTTTTAATGCTTTTGCCTTACAACTAGATGAAATTTCTAGCACTATGCAAAAAAACATTGATGCAAGCTTAAAACTTTTACAAGATAGTAAAGAAGATAAAAAACAAGCTGCTAATGGAATTTTTAAACTTTTTGATAGCATAATTGATTATAAACTCATGGCAAAACTGAGTCTTTCGAAAAATTATTCTAAATTAACCCCAAAAGAACAAGAAAAATTTACCACAGCCTTTGAAACAAGTCTTAAAAAAAGTTTTACCGATAAACTCAGTCTTTATAAAGATCAGGTTTTAAAGGTCAAAAATGGTGAGTTAAAAAATGAAAAACGCTATTTTTTAACCACTTCTATGGTAGTAGATGGGGAAGAAAAAAATATCATTTTCAAATTTTACAATGATAATAACAACTGGCTTATTTATGATGTAGATGTTTTAGGTGTGAGTATAGTACAAACTTATAGATCACAATTTGGAGATATTTTAGCCAACCAAGGCTTTGATGCCCTACTTCAAAAACTTGAAAGTATTGTCATAGAATAATGTTTGCAAAGCTTTTAAAGTTTTTTATTTCTCGTCCAAAAAGTACTTTTTTTGGAACGTTGTTTATATGCCTGTTTTTAAGCTTTTTTGCTTTTAAGCTTAGCGTAGATGCAAGTGCTGAAAGTTTACTTTTAGAAGATGATGCAGATTTAAAAACTTTTAGAGAAATTTCAAAACATTATAAAAGTGATAATTTTTTACTTTTAGCCTTCAAACCCTATGATGAAAAACCTTTTTCAAATGAAAATTTAGCCAAATTAAAAAAACTTCATGAAGAATTAGAAAAAGCCCCTTTAGTAGAACGCGTTTTTAGTATCATCAATGCCCCTTTGCTTCAAAGTTCGCAAAATACGGATTTAAAAGAACTTTTAAAAAATATCCCAAATATAGAAAGCCAAGATATAAACCGCACAAAAGCCCAAAATGAAATTTTAAATAGTCCCTTTTATAAAAATAATATCATCTCAAAAGATGGAAAAGTAACAGGGCTTATTATTTACTTAAAGCCTGATACAGTTTATAATAATCTTATAGAAAAACGCGATCTTGCTACCGATGAAAAAGAAAAAGATCAAATTCGTCTTGCCATAAAAGAACATCAAGACAAGCAAAAAGTTATCACGAAACAAAGTCTAGATACTATTAAAAGCATAGTTCGAAATTATGAAAAAAATAAAGATACGCTCTACCTTGGTGGCGTAAGCATGATCGCTGATGATATGATAGCTTATATAAAATCTGATCTTGTGCTTTATGGTGTTTCTCTTGTATTTTTACTAGGACTTGCACTTTATTATTTTTTCCGCTCATGGCGCTTTGTTTTTTTACCTCTTTTTATTTGTTTTATAAGCTTAAGTGCGGCTAGTGGAGTTTTTGCGCTTTTAAATTTTCAAATCACGGTTATTTCATCAAATTACGTTGCTTTGGTTTTAATTATCACCTTAAGTGTAGTTGTTCATTTGATCACGCATTTTATCGAAAGCACCCAAAATCATCCCAAAGCTAAAGTTGAGCGCATAGTGCTTGAAACCTTACTAGCCAAAGCAAATCCTAGCCTTTATGCCATTGTTACAACGATGATAGGATTTTTTTCTTTAATCCTATCAAATATCGAACCTATCATAAAACTTGGCATTATGATGAGTATAGGCATAGGTTTAGCTCTTATCTTTAGTTATTTGTTTTTAGCAAGTATCTTGATTCTTTTAAAACCAAAAAATTATCATAAAAAAGAGTTTAAATTTAATCTTTTAGCCTTTTGTGCCAAAACCGCTCTTGATCCTAAAAAGCGTCGCATGATTTATGGAATTTCAGTTCTTGCTATAATAATCTTAGCTTTAATAGGCATTTCAAAACTCAGAGTTGAAAATTCTTTTGTCAATTATTTCAAAGATGGTAGTGAAATCAAAAAAGGACTTTTGGTTATTGATAAAAATCTAGGTGGAACCTTGCCTTTAGAAGTGATCATTCGTTTTCCAAATAATAAAAACGATCAAAATACAAGTGATACCCTTGATAGTTTTGAAAGTGAATTTGAAAATTTAGCCACACAAGAAACTTATTGGTTTGACTCTAAAAAAACACGTATTGCAAAAAAAGTTCATGAATTTTTAGAAAACAAAGAATTTGTAGGCTCGGTTTTAAGTCTTAATAGTCTTTTAACCCTAGGGAAAAATATCAACGATGGAAAAGAGTTAGATGATTTTGCCCTTGCGTTTTTAAATGAGAATTTACCTGCTAAATTTAAACAAGACTTGCTTTCACCTTTTGTAAGCATAGAAAATAACGAGTTAAGATTTAGTATGCGTATTATTGATTCTGATCCGAATTTAAGACGTAATGAGTTTTTAATAGATCTTAAAAAACAGCTCAACGAGCTTGTAAAAAACGATGGAGTAGAAGTTCAAATCACAGGCATAATGGTGCTTTATAATAATATGCTCCAAAGTCTTTTTTCATCGCAATTTGATACTCTTATATTTGTAATTTTAGCTATTTTCATACTTTTTATCATTGTTTTTAGAGATTTAAAATTTTCAGTTGCGGCTATATTGGTAAATGTTATTCCTTTAAGTGTGGTTTTTGCTCTTATGGGACTTTTAGGTATTCCTTTGGATATGATGAGTATTACTATAGCTGCTATTGCTATAGGCATAGGCGTTGATGATGCTATACATTATATTTATCGTTTTAGGGAAGAAATTAAAAACAAAAGCCTAGAAGAAGCCATTATGATTTCTCACCTTAGTATAGGTTCGGCACTTTATTATACCACAATTAGCATAGTTTTAGGCTTTAGCGTGATGATGAGTAGCAATTTTATTCCAACAATTTATTTTGGAATTTTAACCGTTTTTGTAATGATTTTGCTTTTAAGTGGAAGTTTGTTCTTGTTACCAAGCTTTTTAATCACTATTTATTCTAAGAAAACCAAGTTTCCAAACCAACATAAAGAGCATATATTAAAACAATAATAGCTATATATTTTAAAAAATTTTTCATTTTTATCCTTTATTTAAAATCTTTAAAATGATTTTTGCAAGCTCTAAAGCTTTAAAACGATGAGAGATATTATTCTTCTCATCCACGCTAAGTTGGGCTAAGGTTTTATCAAAACCCTTTGGAATAAAAAGGCTATCATAACCAAAACCATTTTCACCTTTTTCTGTATCTATTACTTTTCCATGCATGGTTCCATGCGTACTAAATTCCCCCATCAAACCTACCATAGCAATAGCAGCAACATAATATGCCTTACTTTGTTTAAAACCTTTTTTTACCATTTCATTGACAAGTTTATCACGGTTACTTTTATCATCACCTTGACCACTAAATCGAGCAGAATAAATTCCTGGATTTCCTTCTAAAACATCTACACAAATGCCACTATCATCACTTAAAGCGATAAAATCTTTTTTTTGCTTTTCATCCAAAGCATTAAAAACCGCTCTTGCTTTAATCAAGGCGTTTTCTTTAAAAGTTTTTCCATTTTCTTCAATCTCAAAAGGCATTAAAACTTCATCAAAGGCATGAATTTCAAAATCTTTCAAAATTTCTTTAAGTTCTAAAACCTTATGCTTATTGCTCGTAGCTAGGATAATCTTCATAACAAAAGCTCCAAAATAATATCAAAACAAAAATATGATTTTATAAAATTTATCCTTGTGCATAGCTTTTAAATATCAAATGATAAAACGATGTTAATCAATGCTTAATCCATTTCATAGTAAAATTATCCTAATTTAAATTTCAAATTTAATAGGAAATTGATAATGCTAAATAATGTCTTACCCTTATCTTTCATAGTTGGAACAAGATTTTTTGGGCTTTTTATAGTTTTGCCAGTTTTAAGTCTTTATGCTTTAAAACTTGAAGGTGCTAATGAATTTTTAGTCGGACTTTTAGTAGGTGTTTATGCCTTAACTCAAATGATTTTACAGATGCCTTTTGGAATTTTAAGTGATAAAATTGGTCGTAAAAAAACCATGCTCATTGGACTGATTATTTTTATAATAGGCTCTTTAATCTGCTCTTTTGCAGAAAATATTTACACCATGCTTTTAGGAAGAATGCTTCAAGGCGCAGGAGCTATTGGAGCAGTAGCTACGGCTATGATAAGCGATTTTATTACAGAAGAAAATCGCGGTAAAGCCATGGCGGTTATGGGCTCTTTTATAGGACTTAGTTTTGCAGCTTCTATGGTGGTCTCTCCTTTAATGAGTGCAAAATGGGGTTTATCTAGCCTTTTTGATCTTAGTGCGGCTTTGTCTCTTTTATGTATAATTTTACTTTATACCGTTGTACCTAAAGAAAACAAAATCACTCATGAAAATGAAAAAACTCCTTTTTTTCATCTTATTAAACAAAAAAATTTAGCCCTTATGAATCTTACTAGTTTCATGCAAAAAATGCTTATGAGTATAGCATTTTTAAGCATTCCTATCATTCTAGTAAAACATTTAGGTTTTGCTTCTGATAAACTTTGGATTGTTTATAGCGCTTCTATGGTAGCAGGTTTTATCGCTATGGGCTTTGCTGGAAGTTTAGGCGAAAAAAGAGGTTTAGCTAAACAAATTTTACTCTTAGGAATTGTTTTTTTCATACTTTCTTATCTTTTTTTTGCTTTTAGTAATTCTATAGATTTTTTTATCATAGCAGTTGTGATTTTTTTTATAGGTTTTAATTTACACGAACCTATTATGCAAAGTTGTGCATCAAAATTTTGTAAAGTTCATGAAAAAGGTGCAGCATTAGGGTTGTTTAATGCTTTTGGATATGGTGGAAGTTTTATAGGTGGTATTATCGGAGGGATATTTTTACATCTAGATGCCTTAAATCTTTTGGCTATTATTTTAGTAATTTTAGCTCTAATTTGGCTTGTGGCATTATTTTTCTTAAAAAATCCAGCTGATTTTAAAAACCTTTATCTACCTTTAGAAACGCCTTTAAATTTCAGTACTTTTAGTGAAAATTTAGGGGTTGTAGATATTTATAAAAACTCTAAAAATCTTGTTGTTAAATTTGATAGCAAACTTACAAATAAAGAAGAATTAGAAGGCAAAATTAAGATCTAAATCTAATTTTGCCCCGCAAAACCCATTGCTTTTATCATCACTTTTGCCTTGCAATCTGCACAGCAATAAAGTGTTTTGATTTTATTCTCATCATTACCAAATTTAGGCTTCATTAAATTGGCTATTTTTTCTACAGCTTTTTTGGTGGCAAATTCTTTACCACATTCTATACAGGCAAAAAGCTCATCTTTTGCCATGGTTTGATATTCAAAATAAGAAGCTCTAAACTCCATTCCACTACGAAATAATTTTAAAGTATCTTTTTCGGCACAACTTAACTCACAATACCCACAAGTCGTACAAAGAGAAGCATTAAATTTCAAAGCATTTTCTTGTTTATCAGCGATTAAAGCTCCTACATTACAGGCACCCACGCAAGAAAGACAAAGCGTACAGGTGTTAGGATTGATTTTTACCTTACCATAACGCAACCATTCGCCACTTTCTATACTGCCAAAATCTTCATTTTTTATCATTTCTTGCATTCTTTTGGCAAAATTTTCTCTTGTAGTTAAGGTGTTATTATGAAAATCATATTTTAAATCTTGTATGAATTCTTGCTCTTTTAAAACATTTTGCAATTCTTTTTCATCTTTAGCAACAAAAATAGCTTTTTTTTGAAATTTTCTCTCAAAAAAAGTATTTAAAAGTACAATAGCCTCGTTACTACCACGAGATACAAAATCTGTATAAAAAACTAAATTTGCTCCACTATTTTGCAAAAGCGTTAAAAAATGCATAGAAGAAAGCCATTTTTCACCCTCTATCATAAAGGGTAAAACATCTTTTGGTAAAGCAAGATTTAAATTTTCTAAAGACATTTTTTTAGGAATGATTAAAATTTTTTTATCTTTATAAAACTCACAAAGGGTAAAAAAACTTTCTCTTGGCATAGGAGCATAATCAAGCGATCCACTAGGACACACACTAATACATCCTCCACAACCCAAACAATCCACTTGAGAAAATTCCAAATGTTTGTTTTCATCATCTTTTAAAATCGCCACAGTAGGACAAATTTCAGCACATTTTGCACAATGCTCACTGCGTCTTTCGTGGTATTGGCACACACTAGCATTATAGCTAATATAAGTTTTATAATGATATTTTGGACTTTTGCTTTGTAAAAACTCAAGCAATACTTCAAGATTTTCAAAATTTAAAAGATTATAACATCCACTTTGTCTTGTAAAATCTTTACGCACAACGCTTAAATCCTCAGCTTTAAAAAGTAAAAAATCAAAATCTATTTCCACTTCTTCGCCTTGATTTTTAACCACAGCACAAAGCTCCCCTACACTTCCAAAAACAGCTAAAATTTCTGCACTACTTAAAGCAATAACCTTAAATCCATGTTCTTTTAAAAACTCTACGGTTTGAGTATCGCTATCTACTAAAATCAAACGATTTTGCACTTCTTTGCTTTGTTCTAAATCAAGCCCCAAATCATAAACGCTAGCTCTTGCTTCATAAAGCGTTAAAACATTTTTACTTTGCTCTAAAATTTCATCTTGAGAATTTTTAAGATAAAAATTAATCTCAGGGGCATAAATTTGTGCTTTTTGATTTTTATCATTGCAAACTAATGCTTCTTTATCATTTGCCTGATCTAAAATTTCAATAGCATCGGGCAAAGGGATTAAAACATCATTTTTTATATAAACAAAATCTTGCATTGTCTTCCTTAATCTCTTTAAAACATCATTTTATAAATTCTATGTTAAAATAACCAAATATTTTCTTAAGGCTTAAGATGAACAAATTTAGAACTTTTCCACAAATTAACACTCTTATTGAAGATGAGAGTTTAATATCCTATCCTTTTTATATCAAAGCATTTTTTTGTAAAAAAGTTGTCGCAAAACTAAAAGAAAATTTTTCCCAAGATGAAATTTCTAAAGATAAACTACTTTTAGAAATCAAAAAAGAAATCAAAACTTTTTATCGCAAAGATTTACAAAGTGTGATTAATGCAAGCGGAGTGGTTATACACACAAACCTTGGCAGAAGTGTAATCCATGAAGAACTTTATGAAGCGTGTAAAGATATAATTTGTAATTATTCTAATGTAGAGTTTGATTTAGAAAATGGAAAAAGAGGCTCTCGCTATGCTTTGGTACTAGAAAAACTTAAAATGCTTTTTGAATGTGAAGATGCTTTAGTGGTCAATAACAACGCTGCAGCAGTTTTTTTAGTACTTAATTCTCTTTGTTATGATAAAGAAGTCATAAGCTCAAGAGGAGAACTTGTAGAAATTGGCGGAAGTTTTCGTGTGCCTGAAGTGATAAAAGCTGCAGGTGTAAAGCTTTGCGAAGTTGGAACTAGTAACAAAACACACTTAAAAGACTATGAACAAGCCATCAGTGAAAATACCGCTCTAATTTTAAAAACCCATAAGTCTAATTTCGCTCTTATGGGTTTTCACAGTGAAGTAAATATAAAAGATCTACATGAACTAGCAAAAGAAAAAGGGCTTTTGAGTTATTATGATCTAGGTTCTGGTTGGTGTGAAAATTTAAATGAAAAGCTGATTAAAAATGAACCTAAAATCAGAAAACTCGTGCAAGAATGCGATATTTTAAGTTTTAGCGGAGATAAACTTTTTGGCAGCGTACAAGCGGGCATTATACTTGGAAAAAAAGAACTCATAGAAAAACTTAAACAAAATCAACTTTTAAGAATGCTAAGAGTGGATAAATTAACCCTATCTTTTTTAAACGAAAGCTTAAAAGCTTATTTACAAAAAGATTATGAAAAAATTATTACCTTAAAACTTTTAAATGATGACTTATCCTTTATAGAGAAAAAAGCTTTAAGAGTGCAAAAAGAATTAAAATTTCAAACCCAACTTAAAAAAAGCAAAAGTTTAGTAGGAGGAGGTTCTATGCCTGATAAAAGTTTAGATACTTATATACTAACTTTTCAAGGAGATGCTTTAAAACTACAAACTCGATTTAGAAAAGAAAATATCATAGGACGCATTGAAAATGATGAATTTGTTCTTGATTTTAGAACTATACGAGAAAATGAACTTCAAAAACTTATTCTTACAATCAATCAAATGGAAAACTTATGAAATCTGTTATTATAGGAACCGCAGGACATATTGATCATGGAAAAACTTCACTCATTAAAGCTTTAAATGGTTTTGAAGGCGATAGTTTAAAAGAAGAACAAGAAAGACAAATCACCATTAATTTAAGTTTTTCAAATCTTAAATTAAAAGATAAAAACATTTCTTTTATCGATGTTCCAGGGCATAAAGATTTGGTTAAAACTATGGTAAGTGGAGCTTTTGGCTTTAGTGTTTGTTTATTTGTCGTAGATATTAACAAGGGTTTAAAAGAACAAAGTTTAGAACATTTAGAAATTTTAAAAATTCTTGATATTAAAAATATCATTTTAGTACTTAGCAAATGCGATCTTTGTGAAAATATAGAGCAAAAAAGTGTAGAAATTTTAGAAGAGTTAAAAAATTTAGATTATCCCATTTTAAAAGTATTTCACACCAGTATAAAAAATAATCAAGGCATAGAAGAATTAAAAAATTATCTTTATACCATAGAAAACAAAGAAAACGATGAAGAACTGATTTTTCATTATTATATCGATAGAGTTTTTTCTCTAAAAGGCATAGGAACTGTCGTTACAGGCAGTCTTAATGAAGGAAGCATCACTTTAAATGAAAAAATCATCTGTTTAGACACTCAAAAAGAACTCATTGTTAAAAATATACAAAACCACGATACTAATCTAGAACAAATCAAAGCTTGTAACCGTGTGGCTTTGAGTTTAAATTGTGATTATAAAGAGTTGAAAAAAGGTTATTTACTAAGTAAAAAAGGTTATTTTAAAGCCTTTAAAGAATGCGATGCTTTAGTTAGAGCAAAAAATTTACAAAATAGCAAAATGATTTTTTGTGTGGGTTCAAGACAAATAGAATGCAAAATAAATATATTAAAAAAACTAGAAAATGATGAATTTTTTGTACATTTTAGTTTTGATAAAAATGTATTTTTAAGTTTTGATGAGGCTTTTATTTTATTGCAAAACAATCGTGTTATAGGCGGTGGTAAGGTTTTAAATCCTTTAAGTGAACCTTTAAAAAAAGAACAAAAAAATAAATTTTTAATGTTTTTGAAAAATAAAGATTTTAAAGCGGCTTTTTCTTTCTTAAAAGACGCACATAAATATGGTTTTGGTTTGCTTTCAAGCTATCAAAGATTTAAACTCTCTCATCAAAAAGCATTGAAATTAGCAAAAAAATTAAATCAAGTATTTGTTGATGAAAAAAATCTTAATGTATATCATTTACAAAGTCTAGAAGAAATTAAAAATTTCATCAAATTCATACTTGAAAAAAATCCTTATGCCATGCTTTCAGCACATTCTTTAGCTTTAAGGATTACTTGGGCAAGTGAAAATTTTTGCGAACTCGGGCTTAAAGAGATGTCAAATTTATTGGATTTTCAAAATGGAATTTATTTTAAAAAAGGCATAGATTTTGAAAAACTTCAAGAAAAAAATAATAATCAATTATATGAAATTTTAAAAAAACAAGGTATTAAACCCGAAGCTCCTTATAATCTTTATGATTTTTTAGAACTTGACAGAAAAAGCGGAGATAATATACTCAAAAAACTTACCCAAAAAGGTTTGGTTGTAAGACTTTCACACAATCTTTTTATAGAAAAACAAGCTCTTGAAAAACTTATGCAAGAATGTTTAAATTTATTAAAAAATCAAAGTCTTGATGTGCAAAGTATGAAAGAATATTTTAATCTTTCAAGAAAATATGCTATTGCTTATTTAGAATACTTAGACAAATTTCCTCAAGTAAGCAAAGAAGCTGAAAAAAGATTTTTAACAAGCATTTAGAAAATCATTATAGAATTAAACATAATTTATTTAAAGGATTTATAAACTATGAAAAAATTAAGTTTAATTCTTGCCTGTTCAGCATCTTTGTTTGCTGCAAGTAATTCAGAAATTAGTGATTTTTATTCAAAAAGCATTAAAGCACAATTTCCAAATGCTACCGTTAGTGTATCAAATCGTCAAAAGGTTGGTAATACGGGTTTTGAAAGTGTTATTGTAAGCGTTGAATTAAATGGACAAAAACAAGAAAACATTCTTTTTACAAAAGATAGTCTTATTACCCCTGATCTTATCGACTTGAAAACGGGAATTTCTTATGCTCAAGAATATGAAATGAAAAAATTTCAAGAAGCAAGAGAAAATTTTACAAAAAATGCTAAAGCTGTAGCACAAAAAGAAACCATGGTAATAGCTTTGGGAGATAAAAATAAACCTGCAATTTATGTTTTTTCAGATCCTGAATGCCCTTATTGTAGAGAACTTTTAGCTCAAATTGATGATGAACTTAAAAACTATCAAGTTAATTATATTTTAACTCCGGTACATGGAAAATCTGCTTTTGAAAAATCCGCTCTAATCTACAAAGAAGCAAAAAAAGCAAAAAATGATAAAGAAAAAATCGCAATTTTAAACAAATACTATGATGCAAATATCAAAAATTATCCAAAAGTAAGTGATGCAGAATTAAAAGAAGTTTTTTCCTTATATGAAAAATATCGCTCATTAGGTCTTAGCGCTACTCCAACTATTATTAAATAAACCTAATGTCTAAATTTGCTTTAATTTTAAGCTTTTTTATAGCACTCTTTATGAGTGCTTGCACCGATGCAACTTTCATACAAAGCTTTATTCAAACAAGCAATGAAGGCATTTTTATCAGATCACAAAAACAACAAAGTTTTAAAATTTCCTTTCAAAATCCTAGTCAACTTCAAACTACTTTGGATAGAGATTTGGCTTTAAAACTTAAAAATTTAGGCTTAAAAGAAGTAAAAGAGAATGCAGATTATGAAATTTTAATCAATCTTGTAGATATGAAAAAGCATTCTTATGCTCAAAAAATCACAACTTCAGCAAGATTTTTTTATGATTTTGATCCTTTGGAAAGTGATGGAGAATGGATGGTAGAAAACTACTATACTATGCAAGTTAATTTACAAATCAACTCTAAAAATCACAATTCTCAAAAAACAAGTCTTCTTGCAAGAACAGCTTATCTTGGAAACAAAGAACGCTGTCAATTATCTTTAGAAAATAAAATTATAAATCAAATAGTGAGTTTTTTTTATTTTTAAGAAAAGACAATCAAGAGTATAAAAACTCTTGATTTTAAGAATTATTAAGCAAAATAAGGTTTGATTTGTTCTACCCAAGCATCAATTCTTGATTCAGTTTGATCTTCTTGATTATCATTGTCAAGAGCAAGTCCAACAAATTTACCATCTACAACCGCATCGCTTGCTTCAAATGTATAACCATCAGTTGAAACTTCTCCTACCAAATTTGCACCTGCATCTTTTAAATTTTGAGCTAATTTACCCATGCCACCACAAAAAGTGTCAGAATAACTTTCACTATCACCCATACCAAATACAGCTACAGTTTTTCCACCAAGACTAAGCCCTGAAAAATCAAAACCATCCCAATCATCTTGCAAATCACCACTTCCCCAAGTTGAAGTTCCACAAATTAATTTATCGTAAGAATTCATTTTAGCTGCATCAATATCTGAGATATTAAAAACATCGCTAATTCCAAGTTTTGAAGCAATTGTATTAGCCGCTCCTTCTGTATTTCCCATAGCACTACCATAGATTACTGCTACTGACATTATTTTCTCCTTATAATTTGATTTGATATTTTATACGGAACTAATTTTAACATAGTTTTGTTTAAATCATACAAAAAATGTTTTATTTCAATAAAATGTGTGAAATGTTTGTTACGCGGACAAACAATATAAAATTTTTCAAAATTGTTTTCTTTTATTAAATTCAATAATCCATGAATTTCATTTTTAATTTTTAAATTATGTGTATTAATCTCTTTGCAAAGTGGCAAAATTGCAAATTTCTTATCTATTATAATAAGATCACCATCTTGATCGATATTTTTTCCATTATTTTGAAAAGAAACCTTATCATAAACATAAGAGCTAAATAAAATTTGTGCATCAAAACAAATGCCATAAAGATAAATTCTTAAAAGTCTTAAAAGATCGATATTCTTAGATATTTTAGTATTAAAAATTAAGCTTTTTCTTTTTTGAAAGTAAAAAGCGTATGCATTAAGCTTGATATTTATATTTTGAATCTTACCAAATGAAACATGCATTATATCATGTAAAAAATTTCCAAATATCATTTTTAAACTCTTGGTATTTTTTGCATATAAAAGAGGAATTTTTAGAGCGCTATCAACGCTCGCATTATATTGAGTTAAAAAAGTCAACATAAGCTCTTGATTGTTTAAATAGCGATAAATTTGCGGTATAAATTCTTGCTTATCATCAAATCCAAATAACATCTTTAACCTTTATAGCAAGAAAATTCTTTATTAAGATTAAAAATTTTACAATATTCACAATACACACAACTTACACTTCTTTTTGCACAAACTAATGGAATTTTACGCTTTTTAGCTTCATTTTTGATTTTTTTCATAGTATTATGATTTAAAAAGCTTGTTAACATTACTATACATTCTGTATCACAAGGAATCGGCTTGCGATTAACTCTATTTTCATTACGCGCATCCCAGTGTTCTATTTTTTTAGCACCTAAATCATGTAAAACAGCTCTAATAGGAGTGATTTCATCTGCACCAATAACCAAAACTGACATAAATTCTCCTTTGTGATTTTTAAAATATATTTTGATAATTATTATTATAATATAAAAAAACTAAATTTATTTTGAAATTTATTATCAATAAAATGCAATTATTCAGTTAATTTTAATTTTTAATAGATATAATTTGCTAATTAATAAAATTTATTATTTAGGAGAAAACAATGAAAAAATTGACTAACGATTTTGGAAACATTATAGCCGATAACCAAAATTCATTAAGCGCAGGCGCAAAAGGACCTTTACTTATGCAAGATTATCTTTTGCTTGAAAAACTTGCTCATCAAAATAGAGAAAGAATTCCAGAAAGAACCGTTCATGCTAAGGGAAGTGGAGCTTATGGCGAAATAAAAATTACAGCAGACTTAAGTGCTTATACCAAAGCTAAAATTTTTCAAAAAGGCGAAGTTACTCCATTATTTTTACGCTTTTCAACAGTAGCAGGTGAAGCAGGTGCAGCAGATGCTGAACGCGATGTGAGAGGTTTTGCTATTAAATTTTACACCAAAGAAGGAAACTGGGATTTAGTAGGAAATAATACTCCAACTTTTTTTATCCGTGATGCTTATAAATTCCCTGATTTTATCCATACTCAAAAAAGAGATCCAAGAACACATTTAAGAAGCAATAATGCTGCTTGGGATTTTTGGAGTTTATGTCCTGAAAGCTTACATCAAGTAACCATTCTTATGAGTGATAGAGGAATTCCTGCAAGTTATCGTCATATGCATGGATTTGGAAGCCATACTTATAGTTTTATTAATGATAAAAATGAAAGATTTTGGGTGAAATTCCATTTTAAAACCCAACAAGGGATTAAAAATCTTACCAACCAAGAAGCTGCCGAGCTTATAGCAAAAGATAGAGAAAGTCATCAAAGAGATCTCTATAATGCTATAGAAAATAAAGATTTTCCAAAATGGAAAGTTCAAGTTCAAATTCTTGCTGAAAAAGATATAGAAAAACTTGGATTTAATCCTTTTGATTTAACAAAAATTTGGCCTCATAGTCTTGTGCCTTTGATGGATATAGGCGAAATGATTCTAAACAAAAATCCTCAAAATTATTTTAATGAAGTTGAACAAGCTGCCTTTAGTCCAAGCAATATCGTTCCTGGAATTGGCTTTAGCCCTGATAAAATGTTGCAAGCTAGAATTTTTTCATATCCTGATGCACAAAGATATAGAATAGGAACTAATTATCATCTTTTGCCCGTAAATCGTGCAAAAAGCGAAGTGAATACTTACAATGTCGCTGGTGCTATGAATTTTGATAGTTATAAAAATGATGCAGCTTATTATGAACCAAACAGCTATGATAATAGCCCAAAAGAAGACAAAAGCTATCTTGAACCTGATTTAGTCTTAGAAGGCGTAGCACAAAGATATGCTCCACTAGATAATGACTTTTATACTCAACCAAGAGCTTTATTTAATCTTATGAATGATGATCAAAAAACTCAACTTTTTCATAATATTGCCGCTTCTATGGAGGGAGTTGATGAAAAAATTATCACTAGAGCTTTAGAACATTTTGAAAAAATTTCACCTGATTATGCAAAAGGAATTAAAAAAGCTTTAGAAAAATAATTTTTACTTGCCACTTTTGGTGGCAAACTAAAGATTATAATAATTAAGGAAAAACAATGACAACTCTTAGTTTAGAAGAAGAAAAAAGATTTGAAGAGCTTTGTAAAATGGCTTTTAATTTTGCAAGAAATAATGAATATGAAAATCTTAAAATCATGATAGAAGCAGGTTTAAATGTAAATTTAAAAACTCATAAAGGCGATAGCTTGCTTATGCTTGCAGCTTATAATAATTCTTATGAAAGCGCTAAAATGCTTTTAGAAAAAGGTGCAAAAGTAGATGAAAAAAACGATCGTGGACAAACCCCATTAGCGGGAGTTTGTTTTAAAGGATACTTACCTATGTGTGAACTTTTAGTTAAATATGGAGCAAATATTGACGAAAACAATGGTTTAGGAATGACACCTTATACTTTTGCTATTATGTTTGGACGCAAAGATGTGGCAGAATTTTTACTCAAAAAATCTAAAAATAATTTTTTAAAGAAAATGAGCCTAAAAATACTAAAATTTATCAAAAAATTTTAGTTATTTTTTAAATTTCTTCAGATACCTATAAACACTAGGTTCTGAAATTTTTAAAAATTTTGCTACGATAGGAACCGCTCCTTTTATATTAAAAATACCTTTTTCATATAGCTTTTCAGCAATTTCTTCTTTTTGAGTAATACTTAATTGATAATCAGAATTTAAATAACTAGAATCTACACTTTGAACTAAAATATCCTCTATCGAGTGACTTAATGTTTCTATGCTTGAATCATTTTGAGAAAAACTAATATTTCCTAAAATATCACCCATATCTCCAATTTTTTCTAAATCAATCATCTTGCATATTAAATCTCTCATAATGCTAGTATCATGATTGATACACAAAATACCTACTAATTTATCATGATTTTTAATAAAAAAAGTAGATCCTCTAATTAATTTTGATTTTCCAACAAGAGCCTTATAATCACATAAAAAATCTTTTTCTAAATATTTTTTATTTTGTATAAGCTCACTTGCAAAAGCAGTCAAGGGAGAATCTAAACTTCTCCCACTAATGTGACTGTTAGCAATTGCTGCAATATAGGCCCCATCTTCAGTAATTACATGAAAAACTATCTCATATTGCTCACCTAAAACTTCTCCTAAAAAATATGTCAACTTTATAAATTGTTGTTTTTGTCCCTCATCCATAAAACTGCCTTCAATAAAAAATTAATACGATATTAAATTCTACTCTTTATACTTTAAAACATTTCTTAAAAATAAAATTTTATTATTATGATAATAAACTATTGACAAATTATTATTGTAGTGATAAAATGCATTCTGTTTAATCTATATTTAACAAAGGAGAATTCATGTCAAACTATCCAAAGGCCATTGGTCCATACTCAGCTTACAGAGAAGTAAATGGACTTTTATTTATATCAGGACAACTTCCTATCAACCCTGCTTCAGGAGAAATAGAAAGCTCTGATATCAAAGAACAAACCAAACAATCTTTAAAAAATATCGGTGCTATCTTGGAAGAAAATGGTATCAGTTATGATAAAGTGATTAAAACCACTTGCTTTTTAGCTGATATTAATGATTTTGTAGCATTTAATGAAATTTATGCTGAATTTTTTAAAGCTCCTTATCCAGCAAGAAGTGCTTTTGCAGTAAAAGATCTGCCAAAAAAAGCTAAAGTAGAGATAGAGATCATCGCTCAAAAAGGATAAAACATGCTAGGTATTGTTTTTTCTTTATTTAGTGTTTTTTTACTTGTTTTTATGCTTTATAAAAAAATCAATGCTCACATGGCATTGCTTTTAAGTGGTTTACTTTTACTTTCCTTAGCTGCTATTTTTGGACTTTCTCCACACATTGTCGCTAAAGGTTCTTTAAATTTAGGTTTTTTTGATATTTTTCAAGTTTTCAATCAAACCATGTCAAGTACATTAGCAGGGCTTGGACTTACACTTATGACTATAGCAGGTTTTTCTGCTTATATGGATCATGTAGGGGCTTCTTATGCACTTTTTAAAGTTTTTGAAAAACCTTTAAAAGCCGTAAAATCTCCTTATGTTTTACTCATAGTTGCTTATTTTATCGTGCAATTTTTAGTTCTTTTCATCCCTTCTCACGCAGGCTTGGCACTTTTACTTATGGTTACTATGTATCCTATACTTGTACGCTCTGGTGTTTCAAAACTTTCTGCCTTAAGTGTGATTGCGATTTGTCAATATATCGATCATGGACCTGGAAGTGGAAATGTGATCATGGCGTCAAAAGTAGCTGAAGTTGATCCTGCAATTTATTTTGTTCATTATCAACTCCCTACAACCTTGCCTATCATTATAGCTGTAGGTATTGCGATATATCTTTGCAATAAATTTTTTGATAAAAAAGATAATTTTGTCTTCAATGCACAAGAAATTGAAAAAGAACTAAATGAAAATGAAGGTAAAGAAAAAGAACTTAAAAAGCCTCCTAGAATTTATGCGATTTTACCTATAATTCCTTTGGTTTTAATCCTGGGATTTAGTTCCGTGCTTGATAGCATCTTAGTTTTAATGGGAATAAGTAGTGCTGAAGAAGTTAAAGCAGCTGCTAGCACTGCCATTAAAATGAATGTTCCAGTAGCAATGGTGATTTCAACTTTTGTGGCTATTATTTTTGAAATGATACGCTATAAAAGTATAGTAGAAACTCTTAATTCTATTATGATTTTCTTTAAAGGAATGGGACATTTATTTGTTATCACAGTTTCACTCATCGTTTGTGGTCAAGTATTTGCAAGCGGTCTTTTATCTGTAGGTTTTGTAGATACTTTAATAGAATTTTGCAAAAATGCAGGATTTGGAGTTTTGGCTATTATTATCGCCGTTTCAATCTTGCTTGCAGTTTGTGCTTTCTTAATGGGTTCAGGAAATGCGGCATTTTTTAGCTTTGCTCCACTTATCCCAAATATAGCAAAACACTTTGGAGTTGAAACTATCACCATGATAGCACCAATTCAAATTATGACAGGCTTTGGAAGATGTGTTAGTCCTATTGCACCAGCGATTTTAGCTATCTCAGCTATTGCAAAAGTAAGTCCTTTTGCCGTGGTTAAAAGAACAGCTATTCCTATGCTTGTAGCGGCTATTATAAATGTTATTATGACTTATATCTATCTTTAAAAAGGAGAAAAAATGAACTCAAAAACTAAACTTATTCATTGTGGCAGAGGCGATCAAAGTGCTGAAGTAAGATCAGTTAATCCTACACTTATGCGTGCATCAACCATACTTTTTAAAGATCACGCAACTTGGCAAAAATACAGAGAATTAAGAAAAACAGATCGTGTTTTAAGCTATGGGGCTAGAGGAACAACAATCAATTTTGAACTTGAAAAACTTATTTGCACTCTAGAGGGTGGCTATAGAGCACAACTTTTCCCAACAGGACTTGCAGCATTAGCTATGGTACTTTTAAATTATGCAAGCAAAGATGCACATTTTTTAATCACCGATGCAATTTATGGGCCTGTAAGAACGATTTGCGAATTATTTTTAGACAAAATGGGAGTTGAAATTGATTTTTTAAAAGCTGATGCAAGTGATGTAGAAGAAAAAATCAAACCTAATACCAAGCTTATCCTATGTGAAAGTCCAGGTTCTATACTTTATGAAATCATAGATTTACCAAAACTTTGCAAAATTGCCCATGCGCATAATATCCCTGTAGCTATTGACAATACTTATTCTAGTGGATATTTTCTAAATCCTTTAGAACTTGGAGTGGATATTTCAGTTATCGCCGCTACAAAATATCTTAGCGGACACTCTGATGTAACCATGGGTATAGTAGTAATCAACGAAAAAGAATGGAAAAATTTTGACAAACTTCCAGAAGCTTTAGGCTTTACAACAAGTCCTGATGATGCTTACTTAGTACTTCGTGGTATGAGAACACTAGATGTAAGAATGAAAGCCCATGAAAAAAGTGCTGATGAAATTGTAGAGTTTTTACAAAGCAGAAAAGAAATTAAAACAATTTTCTATCCAAAACTCAAATCCCACCCAAATCATGAAATTTTCATGCGTGATCATAAAGGTGCAAATGGTATGATTACCATAGAATTTGCAAAAGGTTATAGCAAAGATGATGCTATTAAATTTGTAGATAAACTAGAATACTTTTCAATTGGCGCTAGCTGGGGTGGATATGAAAGCTTAGCCACCGTAACTACTCCACCTAGAACTGCAACAGATTGGAGTGCAAGAGGACCATTTGTAAGATTTCATATAGGTCTTGAAGATACTAAAGATTTAATTGCTGATTTAACACAAGCTTTTGATAGTATTAAAAAATAAGGAGATAAGATGACAGGAATTAGTGTATTTGATCATAGATTACTAGCAGACTCATGGAGCACGCAGGAAATGCGTGCTATTTTTTGCGAACAAAACCGCATACAAAAATGGCTCGATGTTGAAGCAGCTTTAGCAAAAGCACAAGCAAAACTTAAAATTATCCCTAAAAAAGCAGCTGATGAGATCGCAAAAAAAGCTCATTATAAATTTATGGATATGGACTTTATCTTTGCTGAATTTAAAAAGACCAAACACCCTTTAGTTCCTACTGTAAGAGGATTAGAAAAAGCTTGCGATAATAATTTAGGCGAATATGTACATTTTGGAGTAACCACTCAAGATATCATCGATACAGGACTGGTTTTGCAATTTAAAGAAGCAATGACTCTTATAAAAAGCGAATTAAAAGCTATCGCAAAAGCCTTAGCGAAACTAGCTAAAACCCATAAAAACACCGCTATGATGGGAAGAACTTTAGCACTTCAGGCTTTGCCTATTACTTTTGGACATAAAGTGGCTATTTGGTTAAGCGAACTTGAGCGTCATTTTGAAAGAATACTTGAGCTTGAAAAAAGACTTTATGTAGGTAGTATAGTAGGTGCTGTAGGAACCAAAGCGAGTTTAAGTGATGAGTGCAATGAGGTAGAAAAACTCACTTTAGAAAATTTAGGACTTGATGTGCCTAATATTTCTTGGCAACCTGCACGTGATCGCTTTATAGAGCTTGGTTTTGTGCTAGGTAATATCAACGCAACCTTTAACAAAATCGCTCATGAAATTTTAATCCTTTCGCATAATGAAATTGATGAAGTTGCTGAACCTTTTGGCAAAGGACAAGTAGGATCAAGCACTATGCCACACAAAAGAAATCCTGCAGTAAGCGAAAATGCAGTTACAGTAAGCAATGCCTTTAAAGCAAATTTAGCCATTTTAAGCGATATTGAAAGACATGAACATGAAAGAGATGGTCAAGTTTGGAAAATGGAATGGAAGCTTTTACCTGAAATGTTTTTAATGCTTTCTGTGGTTTTAGCAAATATGAAATTCGCTCTTAGCGATTTAGAAGTAAAAAAAGATAAAATGCTTAAAAATTTAAATACTCTTAATGGTTTTGTTTTAGCCGAGCGTGTTATGTTTGCATTAAGCGATCATTATGGAAAACAACATGCCCATGAAATTGTTTATGAAAATGCTATGCTAGGTATAGAAAAACAAAAAACTTTTAAAGAAGTTTTACTTGCAGATAAAAGAGTATCTAAGGTATTGAAAGAAAAAGAAATTGATGCTTTACTTGATGCAACAACCTATGTAGGATATGCACCAAAACTTGTAGATGAATTTTTAGCAAAAATCAAAAATAGCGCTATCTTAAAATAGGAAAAATCATGTTCTATAGTGAAATTTTAGCGGATTTTATTTTCAATCTTAAATATGAAAATATCCCTAATACAGTTGTTCAAAGGGCTAAAGAGCTTATGCTTGATAGCCTTGGAACAGCTATAGCAGCAAGCAAAGAAGAATGTGTTTTAAATGCTTTTAAAGCTTTTGAAAATTTAAGCACAGAAAAAAATACTCCTATTTGGGTAAATGATCAAAAATTAGATCCTATATATGCAGCTATGCTAGATGGCATTGCTTCTCATGCATTAGATTTTGATGATACGCATACAGAAGCGATTTTGCATGCAAGTGCGATTTTAACTCCACTTTGTTTAAGTTATGGTTTTCATGTTAGCAAAGATGCGAAAAAAATCATCAAAGCTTTTATAATAGGCTGGGAAATTGCAGCTAGAGTAGGCATTGCAAGCAAAGGCACTTTTCATAAGCGTGGTTTTCATACTACTGCTATTGCAGGAATTTTTGGAAGCGTGAGCGCAAGTGCAATCTTACTAGATCTTAACAAAGAACAAATCATCAATGCTTTAGGACTTGCAGGAAGTTTTGCAAGTGGGATTAATGAGTTTTTATCCAATGGATCTAATTCAAAAGTTTTACATATTGCCAATACTGTTAAAAACGGCATTATGGTAGCTCATTTTGCCAAAAACAATATGAGTGGGCCTTTGAGTATTTTTGAAGGTAGGGATAATATCTTTAAATGTTTTGGCATAGAAGAAGAATGCGATAAAACAGAACTTAGCAAAGCCTTGGGAGAAATTTGGCAAACTATGCAAGTTTCAATCAAGCCTTATCCAAGTTGTCATTTTGCTCATGGGCTTATTGATTGTGCTATTGCTTTAAAAAATGATGGTTTAAAAGCTGATGAAATTAAAAGTATTCATTGTTTTGTAGATGAAGTTCCTATTTCTTTTATCTGCGATCCTTTGGAAGCAAAATACACTCCAAATAGTGCTTATGAAGCTAAATTTTCCATGCCTTTTTTAATGGCTCTTGGATTCTTTGATGGTAAAATCACTCTTGAATCTTATAAAAATTTAAAGCGTGAAGAAGTACTAGAATTTGCTAAAAAAATCAGTTACGAAAAAAGGAAATCTCAAGGCTTTCCAAAATATTTTCCAGGGCATTTAGAAGCCAGTTTGCAAGATGGACGCATAATCCAAAAAGATGTTTTTATCAATAAAGGTAATTTTGATAATCCACTAAGTTTTGAAGAATTAAAAGCTAAATTTTTAGCCAATGCACAAATTTACCTTGATAATGCTAAAGCTAACAAAATTCTAGATCAAATCATCAATCTAGAAAATTTAAACCACTTTTCTTTTTAAATATTTATCCTTCTTTTTACAAGAAGGATAATTTCATTACACTTTTTTATTATAATATTTATTATTAATTTAGGAATTACAATGACTTTAAACGAGTTAAAAGATGGACAAAAGGCTATTATTGTCAATTTAAACGCTCACAAAGAACTCAAAAATAGACTTTTAAGCTTTGGATTTATTAAAAATAAAAACTTGAAAAAAATTCACTCCTCTTTAAAAAATGCCACCATAATGGTAGAACTTGATACAAGTTGTGTTATCCTAAGATCTGATGAAGCTAAAACCATAGAAGTGAATCTTATATGAAAAAAATCAAAATAGCCCTTGTAGGTCAGCCTAATGTAGGCAAAAGTCTTCTTATTAATGCGCTTTGCAAAGCCAATATGAAAGTAGGAAATTTTAGCGGAGTTACTATAGAAAAAGCAAGTGCAAAAACTTTTTACAAAAACTATGAATTTGAAGTCATTGATTTACCAGGAACTTATTCTTTAGATGGATATAGCGAAGAAGAAAAAATCACACGTCATTTTTTAAATCAAAATGACTATGATGTTATTGTTAATGTTTTAGATGCTACTAATTTAGAACGCAATCTTATCCTTAGTGCAGAACTTTTAAGCCTTAATAAAAAAATGCTTTTAGCTTTAAATATGTGCGATGAAGCCAAAAAAGAAGGTATAGAGCTTGACACTTCTATTTTAAGCCAAGAATTTCAAAGTCAAGTTGTTGAAATTTCAGCAAAAACAAAAGAAAATTTAGAACTTTTGCTGCAAAAAATTATTATTTTATTTGAAAGTAAATTTATTCCAAGATCTCAATTTTACACTCCGCTTTGCGAAAAAACTCCAGAAAAAGAAGATTTATTATATTTTATTAATGAACTTTCAAAAAAAATTATCACACATAAAAAAGAAGAGAGAAATTTAACCAAAAAAATCGATGCCTTACTTATCCATAAATTCTTTGGCTTACCTATATTTTTATTTTTAATGTGGCTTTTATTTCAACTCACCTTTAGCTTAGGACAAATTCCTATGGATTATATAGAATCAGGCTTTAATGCCTTAGGTGAATTTGTTAAAAACAATATTTCTAATACCTTCATCGCTTCAGCTTTGGCTGATGGGATTATCGCAGGTGTTGGTGCTGTGATACTTTTTTTGCCTAATATAATGATTTTATTTTTAGGCATAGCTCTTTTAGAAACCACAGGCTATATGTCAAGAGTAGCTTTTTTACTTGATGGGATTTTACATAAATTTGGTTTACATGGCAAAAGTTTTATTCCACTAATCACTGGTTTTGGTTGTTCAGTACCTGCTTTTATGGCTACACGCACTCTTAAGAACAAAAGAGATAGACTTTTAACTCTTTTTGTGATCAATTTTATGAGTTGCGGGGCAAGACTTCCTGTATATGTGCTTTTTATCGGCGCTTTTTTTCCAAGTGAAAAAGCAGGAAATTATCTTTTTGGAATTTATATTTTAGGTGCGATTTTAGGACTTTGTGCTGCAAAATTTTTAAGAATGACAGCATTTCGTGGACTTGATGAACCTTTTGTTATGGAAATGCCAAAATATCGTATGCCAAATTGGCATTTAGTTTGGTTTATGGTTTATAATAAAGCCAAAATGTATCTTAAAAAAGCAGGAACTTTCATACTTTTGGCCTCTTTGCTCATATGGTTTGCTAGTAATTTTCCAAAAAGTGAAGAAAATTTAAATGATTTTAATGCTCAAGAAAGAGCTATAGAACAAAGTTATTTAGGACAATTTGGCAAAGGCATAGAACCTATTTTTAAACCCCTTGAGTTAGATTGGAAATTAAGTGTATCTTTAATCAGTGGTTTGGCTGCTAAAGAAGTAATGATTTCAACTATGGGAGTACTTTATTCACTAGGAAAAGATGTAGATGAAACAAATAATGATTTAAAAGGAATTATCGCTAAAAACATACCTATACCAAGTGCAGTGGCTTTTATTTTATTTGTAATGATTTATAATCCCTGCTTTGCAGCAACTATAGTTTTTTCAAAAGAAAGTGGAAAGCTAAAATATACTCTCTTTCTCTTTCTTTTTACCTGCACAAGTGCTTATATAGTAGCTTTTATAGGACTTCATATTGCTAAAATTTTATTAAACTAACTTGCTTTTAATGATGAAATTTTAATAATATTATCTTCAAAAGCTTTTAAAATACTATAAGCAATACCTTCAAAATCAAGCCCACCGCAAAGATAGATTAAAGTCATACGAAAAGATTTACTCACATCAAGCTTTGGTTTTTCAGCGTTCATATTCAACTTAAAATCATAAGGACTTGCATGTTTAAAAGCGTAATTTTTTGCCGCAATTAAAAAATCATTCTTATCTTTTAAAAACTCGCCTTTAACCAAAATAAAGCTTATCTCAAGATATTTCCAAAAATCTTTTGAAGGCATAGGATTTTCATCAAAATTTTGTTCTATAAAAGCATAGTTTTTTTCAAAAGATTTTTTATAATTTTCTACAAGCAAAGCACCTAATTTATTTTTAGCTATATTTTGTAAAATAAGTTTTATATTGCTTTCAAATTCAAAATCTATTTGTTCTAAAATTTTAATTTGCTCTTCTAGAAAAAATTCTTGTTTTAACTCTTCATTACAAAGTTTAGCGTAAGAAAAAATATTTGCCATAGGCTTTTCATAATTCCCAAACTCATCCCAAAAATTTTTCTCACTACAGGCTATACAACCATGTCCTGCGGCCACTGGCCAAGAAGTTTTAGCATTGAATTTCACTTTAGGACAGTTGTTGTAAGTATAAGGTCCTTTACAACCTACCTTAAATAAACAAGCTCCATTCTTTGCAGCCTCATCGTCAAAATGTTCAGCAAAAATCCCACTTTCAAATTTTGCCTTTCTTTCACACATATCATGCAAACATTTACCATAAGCCCACACAGGACGATTTTGCTCATCAAGTTCAGGTAAAACTCCAAATAAAGCAAAAAAACTTAAAGTCGCAATGATATTTACATCACTTGGAGGACAACCTGGGATATTTACTACTTTTTGACTTAAGACTTCACTAATACCACAGGTTTTACTAGGATTTGGATAAGCAGCTTGAATACCACCATAACTTGAACAAGTACCCACTGCAAAGATAGCCTTGGCTTTAGCGGCTAGTTTTTCTAAAATTTCATAGCCACTCTCTCCTTGTGCTCCTATAGTAAGAAAAAAGGTATCAATGGCTGCAACACCACCTTCAACCGCTAAAATAAAATCTTCTTCTAAAACATGCTCTAAAAGCTCTTCAGCTTTAGTGCCATTTGCTGCCATTAAAGTTTCATGATATTCTAAAGAAAAAAAATCAAAAATAAGCTCATCAAAACTTGGCAACTCAGAACGCAACAAACTCTCACTACACCCTGTACATTCACAAAGATGAAGCCATACTAACTTTGTTTTAGGTGCGATTTGAAAAAATCTTTGAGCAAGAGCTGGAATTTCATTGCCTAAAGATAAATGCTTAGCAAGAATTTTTACACTTTCTTCATTGACAACCTTATCCTCTTTTAAAATGGAATTTTCAAGTTTTTTAATGCGACCTTCAAGTATATTTTTTAATTCTTCATTGCTAAGCTTTGTCATTTTTTATCCTTTTTGATTATCCCAACAAAGAACAGTTTGCCCTTCTTCATTTTTTTCAACATCACCCATACCCATGATGTTATATCCTGCATCGACATAATGTATTTCACCTGTAACACCATTTGCTAAATCGCTAAGTAAATACATAGCCGAATTTCCTACATCTTCTATACTAACATTGCGTTTTAAAGGAGAATTGATTTCATTGTATTTTAAAATCATTCTAAAATCCCCTATTCCACTTGCTGCTAAAGTTTTAATAGGACCTGCTGAAATAGCATTAACACGGATTCCTTTTACCCCTAAATCTCTTGCCAAATAACGCACAGAACTTTCAAGTGCAGCTTTTGCTACACCCATAACATTATAATGAGGCACATATTTAACCCCTCCAAGATAACTTAAAGTCAAAATCGAACCCTTATCTTTTAAAATAGGTAAAACCGCACGTGTTAAAGAAAGTAAAGAATACACAGAAGTTTGCATAGCTATATCAAAAGCTTCTTTTGAAGTTTCTAAAAAAGAATTTTCTAAAGCTTCTTTTGGAGCAAAAGCAACCGCATGCACTACAAAATCAATCTCACCTAAATCTTTTTTGATTTTTTCAGCGATAGAATCTAAATGCTCATTATTGTTTACATCAAGCTCATAAACAAAATTAGAATTAAACTCTTGTGCTATAGGTTCTACGCGTTTTTTTAAAGCATCATTTAAAAAAGTAAAAGCAAGCTCGGCTCCTTGAACAAAACATGCTTTTGCTATGCCATAAGCGATAGATTTATTATTTGCAACCCCTACAATAAGGCCTTTTTTACCCTTCATAATCATCTTTTATCCTTTGATTAATTTTATAAAATTTTCTACTTTTAAAGCTGCAGAGCCTATCAAAACTCCTCCACAATGTTTTACACTTAAAATTTCTTTGATATTATTTTCATTCACACTTCCACCATAAAGCAAAGGTACCCTAGTTAAACTCGCTAAAAATTCAAGCACTTTAGCAATATCTGTAGCTTGTGCGCTCACTCCCGTTCCTATAGAATAAATAGGCTCATAAGCAATGATGAGTTTTTCATAATTTAAATCAATAATTTCAAGTTGTTTTTTTAAAAACTCTAAAGTCTTGCCTAAATTTTTTGTATCTAAATTTTCACCTATACAAAAAACAATTTTATAGCCATGCTCTTTAGCAAAATCAAATTTAGCCTTAATAAGTGCTTCATCTCCTAAAGCTCTTCTTTCAGAATGCCCGATTAAAACACATTTGATCCCAAATTCGTCCAAATGTTCTTTTCCAAGCTCGCCTGTAAAAGCACCATTAACACAAGGATAAAAATTTTGCGCTCCTTGTATGAAGTTATTTTCATTTTCTAAAAATGCTACACTAGGTGGGAAAACGATAATATCATCGCATTTTGCCCCCATAGTTTTATTTAAAATTTCAGCATAAATTTTAAAGCTTGCCCTTGTGTGATTGCATTTTAAATTTGCAGCAAAGATCATTCATTTTCCTTAGATCTTAAAGCTTTTACACCTGGAAGTTCTTTACCCTCTATAAGTTCAAGAGAAGCACCACCTCCAGTGGAAATAAAAGTCATCTCATCTGCATCACCTGCACGCGCAACCACATCAGCCGTATCGCCACCGCCAACAACAGAAGTTGCATGTCCTTCGCTGATATAATGACTCATTTTAATACTACCTTTTGAAAATTTATCAATTTCAAAAACACCCATAGGTCCATTCCACCAAATCGTTTGCGCATCAGAAATCACCTCTTTAAAAAGTCTCACACTTGCAGGTCCTATATCTAAACCCATCCAACCATTTGGAATTTCTTGCGCTGGAACAAATTTCATCGGTGCATCTTGTGAACACGCAGGAGCGGCTACAACATCTACTGGAAGATAAATTTTTACTCCTAAATTTTTACCCTTGGTAAGAATTTTATTAGCTTCTTCTAAAAGCTCTTCTTCTAAAAGTGAATTTCCTATATCATAACCTAAGGCTTTTAAAAAAGTAAATGCCATACCTCCGCCTATGATTAATTTATCTACCTTTGGTAATAAATTTGTCAATGCTTGAAGTTTTCCGCTTACCTTTGAACCTCCAACAACAGCGACAAAAGGACGTGCTGGATGTTTGATAAGATTGCTTGCAAAATCAATTTCTTTTTGGAGTAAAAATCCTGCGCCTTTGTGTTTTTCATCAAAAAATTTAGTAATCGCCTCTACACTAGAATGTGCTCTATGGCATACTCCAAAAGCATCATTGATATAAACTTGAACCATAGAAGCAAGTTCTTTGGCTAAATTTTCATCATTTTTAGTTTCGCCTTTTTCAAAACGCAAATTTTCAAGAAGTAAAATTTCACCCGCTTTTAAATTCATAGCTTTGGTTTTTGCATCTTCGCCGATAACATCTTTTGCCATAATAATTTCTTTATCTAAAAGTCTAGCAAGACGCTTAGCCACAGGTTCTAAAGAATATTTAGAGCTAATTTCTTTTGGACGCCCTAAATGAGAGGCTAAAATCACACTACAACCATTATCCAAACAATATCTTATCGTAGGAATAGCTGATCTTATGCGTCTATCATCAGTGATATTTAAAAAATCATCTTGAGGAACATTAAAATCACATCTTATAAAAACTTTTTTCTTAGCTAAATCAATGTCTTTTATAGAAATAATATCACTCATGATTAAGCCTTATTTGCAATATATACTGCCATATCTACTAGACGACTTGAATAGCCCCATTCATTATCATACCAAGCAATTACCTTGATAAAATCATCCGCAATCACTTGAGTTAAATCACTTGCTACAATAGCTCCATAAGAACAAGTGATAAAATCGCTTGAAACTCTTTCATCATCATCTACCATTAAAATGCCTTTTAAATTTGTAGTTGCAGCTTTTCTAAAAGCTTCATTGATTTCATCTTTGCTGACTTTACGGCTTAGTTGTGCAGTTAAATCCACGCTTGATACATCAATCACTGGCACACGCATACTTTGTCCATGAAGCTTGCCATTAAGTTCAGGCATAACAAGTTTCATAGCTTTTGCTGCGCCTGTAGAAGTTGGAATGATATTTTGCGCTGCAGCACGAGAACGGCGTTTATCTTTAGCTTTAGCATCAATAATACTTTGTCCATTTGTATAAGCATGTATTGTTGTCATAAGTCCTTTTTCTATGCCAAAATTATCTTGTAAAACACGACAAACAGGACCTAAACAATTTGTTGTACAACTTGCATTAGAAATAATGCTTTCACCCTTGTAAAGTTCTGAATTTACCCCTAAAACATAAGTAGGAGTATCATCTTTTGCAGGAGCACTCATGATCACTTTTTGTACTCCCATATCTATAAATTCTTGACATTTTGCCATAGTTAAATGCGCTCCTGTACACTCTAAAACAATTTGTGCGCCGTGTTTTGCAAAGTCAAGATCTTTTACATTGCGACTTTTAAATACTTTGATTTTTTTACCATTTACCACTAAATCATCGCCTTCACTATCAACACTGCCTTTAAATTCACCATGTACTGTATCGTATTTAAAAAGGTATTTTGTAAGTTCAATATCCGTAGTATCATTTATCGCCACAAGCTCAATATCATTTCTTTCTAAGATGATTCTTGCAACACATCTGCCTATGCGTCCAAAACCATTTATAGCAACTTTTACAGCCATTTAATTTCCTTTTGCAAAATATAATGTTAATATTCTACAAAAAAAAGGTTAAAAATTTAATGAAGATAGCACTTTTTGGTGGCAGTTTTGATCCACCACATAATGGACACAATAGCGTTGTTTTAGAGGCTTTGGAAAAATTAGATATTGATAAGCTTATTATTATGCCTACTTATATCAACCCTTTTAAACAAAGTTTTAGTGCTGATGAAAAGCAAAGATTTTTATGGGTTAAAAAACTTTGGGGACATTTGCCAAAAGTTGAAATTTGTGATTTTGAAACCAAGCAAAAACGCCCTGTTCCTAGTATAGAAAGCGTTAAGTATCTTTATAAGCTTTATAATCCTAGTAAATTTTATCTTTTAATCGGCGCAGATCATTTAGAAAAACTTCATCTTTGGCATGATTTTGAAAAACTTAATTCTTTAGTAGAATTTGTTATTGCCAATCGCAATGATATAGAAATTCCTAAGAATTTTAAAGATTTAAAAACCGATAAAAAAATCGCTTCTTCTTTCATACGCAATACTTTAAATACAAATGAAGTTTGCGAAGAAATTAAAGATGAAGTAAAAAAATATTATGAAAAATTACAAAAAAATTGATACAATTTCAAAAATTAAAGGAAAATAATGCAAGAAAGAATAGATTTAATCGTTAAAATTTTAGATGAAAAAAAAGCTGAAGATATCAAAACCATTGACATGAGCGAGCAAGAATACTTTGTAAAATATGTCATTATCGCAGCTACTTTAGGAGAAAGACACGCTCTATCTTTGATCGATGAGCTTAAAACACAACTTAAAGCCAAAGGTGAGGAATTTTTAAACATAGATAGTAGTGAAGAATGGAGCGTGATTGATCTTGGTGATATTTTAATCCATCTTTTAACACCAGAACACAGAGGAATTTATAATATAGAAGAATTATTAGAAAATCTTAAAAAAGGTAGGGTTTAAAAAGGCTAAAATTTAATTAGCCTTTTAATTTTTAGAGATTATCGATATATTCTTTAATTTCTTTTTTGATCTTCTCTTTTTGTTCTTTTAAAGCTTCTTTTTTAGCTTTATACTCAGCCTTACTCATATAATCTTTTTGTTTTTTTAAAGCATCAAGTTCTTTTTCGATTTTTTCCACTTCTTGTTCTTTAAGTTTTTTAGCTTCTAACTTTTTATCATAAAACATAGGATCTTTAGCACAATCATTTTGTACTTGTTTTAAAGCAAGCTCTAAGCTTAAAGTTCTAGCTGTATCATTATGTGCTTTAGAAAAACTGATTTCTTTATTGATACGATCGATTTTTCTATCACATTCACTTGTACCAAAAGCAAAGGCGCACAACGAAAGTAGAACAAGTATTTTTTTCATTTTTAATTCCTTTTTAAAATAAATTTAAATCGCGAAATATTATCTCATCAATTCTTAGGCCTAGCTTTTATATCATCAAATAAAGCAAATACCATACTTTCAAGCTCTTTTGCTCTTTCTAAAGAAGTTGCTTCAAAGCGTGTGATAAGATAAGGGCTGGTGTTAGATGCACGAAGCAAAGCCCATCCATCGCCAAAATCTATCCTAGCTCCATCGATTTCACAAAGACTTTTAACACCTTTTAAAGCTCCTTTTTCAATCTCTTTTTGAAATTCTTCCACAAGTTTAAATTTTTCTTCTTCATTTACAGGAATTTTAATTTCAGGCGTAGTATAAAGTTTTGGTAAAGCTTTAATCATACTTTCTAAATCAAAACCTTTATAAACAAGTTCTAAGGCTCTTAAAAATGCGTAAATTCCATCATCATAACCAAAATATCTATGTTTAAAGAAAATATGCCCACTCACTTCAGCAGCTAAATCAATATCTTTTTCTTTCATCATTTTTTTGATATTAGAATGTCCTGTTTTTCCCATAAAAATAGTTCCAAATTTAGCCACTTCATCAAAAAGATTTTTAGAACATTTTACCTCGCCTAAAATGCGTGGACTAGGAATATTTTTAGCAAACAAATAACAAAGCTCATCCCCACAAAATACATGAGTTTTACTCAAAGCAACCATTCTATCAGCATCCCCATCAAAAGCAAAAGCTAAAGAATAATCTTGATTTTGATTTAAAAACTCTCTAATCGCACTTAAATTTTCTTCTTCTGTAGGATCTGGAGCATGGTTTGGAAACTGTCCATCAGGCTCTGCAAACATTACATGAGCTTTTAAATTTAAAGCTTTAATTAAAGGCTCTATCACCACTCCAGCCGCACCATTTGTGCAATCAACGCCAAATTTATAATTAAAATCCTTTAAAAAGCTAAATTGCTCGCACATAAATTTCACATAAAGGCTTAAAATATCGTATTTTTCTACTTCTAAATTTTCTTCAATATCATCATCTAAATGCTTATAAACTTCTTTTGAAAACTCTTTTAATTCCACGCCAAAAAAACTTTCTTTATTGATAGTGATTTTAAAACCATTATAATCTTTTGGGTTATGAGAGCCTGTTATCATAACATTTGCATCAAATTTCAAGCCCTCATAAAGACTAAAATATCCCAATGGAGTTGGTACAAGCCCTATATCATAGATTTTTATTCCCGCTTTGTTAAGTCCACTCACTAGATAATTAAAAAGTTCATTTGCACTATATCTTGCATCATAACCCACACTTACATTTTTACAGCCTTTATTTAGCATGGTTTGTCCTAAGCAAAAACCTATAGCCTTAACACTTTTTTCATTTAGTTCTTTGCCATAAAGTCCTCTTATATCATATTCTCTAAAAATCACATCTAACATTTTTTTCCTTCAAATTCATCTCTTCTTTGACCTAAATTTATCGTTTTTCTAAAGCAAATTTGGATAGAAAAGAAATTTTTGCTACAATTTTACATTAATTTCACTAAATGAAGGAAAATTTATGGATGAAGAATTAGAAAACGAAGAAACGAAAAAGAAAAAAGGCGGTTCACTTGTAATTATTATTGTTATTTTACTTTTTGTTTTACTTCTTAGTATTATGGGAGTGATTGCTTGGCTTATTTCAAGCAGTTCAAGTGATGAAAGCGAAGTCAAAGAAGCTCCAAAAGAAGAAGCAAAAGCCGATAAACCTAAAGTTTCAGCTCCTACCCAGCGAGGTAGTGATTTTGCCAATATAGGTCCTATGTATCCACTTGATCCTTTTACCCTAAATTTACTTAGCGATAGCGGCTCAAGATATGTAAAATGCACTATAGAACTAGAACAAAATAGTGAACTTTTAAAACCTGAACTTGACAAAAAAGTTCCAGTGATCCGTGATATTATTATTCGTACATTAACAGCTAAAACTTTTGAAGAAGTAAGTACACAAAAAGGCAAAGAACGTTTAAAAGATGAGCTAGTTGGAAAAATCAATGAAATTTTAACCGATGGCTTTATTAAAAATGTTTATTTTACGGATTTTGTAGTTTCTTGATGCGTGTAGGCTGTGATATCATCGCCATTTCTAGGATAGAAAAAATTCATTCTAGACATGGCAAAAATTTTTTGGATAAATTTCTAAGCCCAAAAGAACAAATACTCATTAAAAATCCAGCAACTCTAGCAGGTCTTTGGGCTGCTAAAGAAGCCGCTAGCAAGGCTTTAGGTGTTGGAATTTGTGAATTATGCAGTTTTTTTGATATTGAAATATCAAAAGATGAAAAAAACGCGCCTAAATTAAAATATTCTCAAAAAATTACAAAAGATTTTAATATCACTCAAACTTCTCTAAGCATTTCTCATGATAATGGTTTTGCTATAGCCATAGTGGCTATAGTTTGATTATTTTCCTATAGTTTGCTTGTCTAAATTTCTTGAAAGTATGAAATCCACCACAGGTTGTTCTCTTTTATTTGCTCTTTTACAATGATCTTTTTGAAAAAAATCTGTGATTTTTATAACAATCCTTGCCCATTTTTTGCGATTTCTTTCACGCCACGCATGAGAAGAAACGCTCTCCCAAGCATAGCCATTAAACAAGCTTGCATTTACAAAATGATCTAAGGCTCTAACACCCTGTCTTGCTCGTGCAGTATTAAAAAAAGTTCCTATAATCACAATAAAAAGATATCCTAAAACTGCTAAAGGTACTATAGCGCAAAGCAGAATAGTCCCTGCTAATTTTTCTTTTAAGCTTCCTTTTAAGGTGCGTTTTACACGACGACGAAAATTGGCGCGAATTTTAGTTCTAACTCTTTTCATAGCTTTCTTTTGCTAAATTTTATCCTCATACCATTAGCCGAACGCACTGTTAAACGCCCTACTACATCAGGTACAAAACCTTCTTCAAGTTCTAATTTGTAAGTTTTTAAAATATTAGCCAAAATCAAAATCGCTTCTTGCATAGCAAAACCTTGTCCTATACAAATTCTTTCCCCTACCCCAAAAGGCAAATAAGCATCTTTTTTGTATTCTCCCTCAAAACGAGAAGGATTAAATCCATGTGGATTTGTCCAAAATTCTTCATGTCTGTGTATCAGCCAAGGAGCAATCACCACCCCAGAACCTTTTTTAATAAGCTTATCTCTAACTTGAGTATCTTTTTTTGCCTCTCTTGCAAAAAATCCAACAGGAGGATAAAGTCTTAAAGATTCTTTAAAAATATTTGTTAAGTATTTAAACTGTCTTAGATGCGAAATTTCAATGGCTCCACCCTGTAAAACCTGAGTAATCTCCTCATAAGCTTTTTCTTGCTCCTTAGGATAAAGACTAAGCAAATAAAGCGTCCATGTCAAAGAACTTGCTGTGGTTTCATGTCCTGCTAAAAAAAGCATAGCCACTTGATCTAAAATTTCCTCAAAAGAAAAACGCTTATTTGTATCCGCATCCACTACTAAAAGCAAAGATCCTAAAATATCTTCAAATTCTGCATTATCTGCCATATCATATCTTGGTTTTATGATGTCACTTAAAACCTGTCTGATCACATCTCCGGCCTTAGCACGCTTACGATCTCCTAAAACATAAGAAAGCCATTTTGGAAAACGAAACATACGACGCATGGCTGTATGCACACTTTGCTCTTGAAAAGTCACAAAGGCATTTAAGATTTTTTTACCTTTTTCCTCATCGAGTTTTGAAGACATAATGGTGCGAAAAATCACATCAGCGGTAATAAAAGTCATAGCCTCATCTACTTCGATAATAGCATGATTTGGATACTTACTAAAACGATCCATCATATCTGCTACAGCTTCACTCATAAGATTAAACACTTTATTGATACGAGTCATTTCAAAACTTGGACGCAAAAGCTCTCTTTGCTTTTTCCAAACTTCACCATTTGTAGTAAAAATGCTCTCTCCTAAAAGCGGACTTAAAAGCTCATGCAAAAATGCACTTTTAGGAAATTCTCTAACCTCATCAACCATCATTCTTTTAACTTCTTTAGTGTCATTTATGACATAAAGATCAAAATTTGGCATCTTCACATAGCCTGTTTGCATTTTATAACTACGCTCATAAAGCCCATCAAGCCAAGATCTACGTTTTAACAAAAAAGTTAAAAGTGTAGAAGCCTTATTTTTATAAGGTTTTGGAAAAAAGGGACATTCACTCATATTTTTACCTTTTCTTCTAAAAATTTAGGCATTATAATAAAAGAAAAAAAATCATAATCACCTTTAACACTAATACTATAAAGATATAAAAAGTGCGCTTTGTTTTTATCTCTTTTTATTTTTTTATACTCATGTTTTTCATATAAAGTGTGAAATTTAGCACTTAAAAATGGGGGTGTAAATTTAGCATTTACGGCACTTGTGCGGAAAAAATCCACTTGAGGAAAACATGCTCCATCAATAATCGATGTGTAATCATACCATTTTAAATCAAACCTTGAAACAAATTCAAGCTTCTTTCTAAATTCATCCGCTTTTTTTTGATAACTCACTAAAGGTATGCATTCTCCTAAAGTAAGAATTTTTAATTTACGAAGTAAAGATAAATCTAAATTTTGTCTTAAAATACACTCCAAAACTTCTATACAAACTATAGTTCCAACACTATGCGCTACTAAAATAAGCTCATAATCTTGTTTGCTTTCGTTTTGTTTTAGCTTATCTACTATAGTATTTGCAAAAAGCTTGATTCTTTCTTGCATAGTGCCTATTTTTTTATCTTGCCAAGTAGCACAAAAAGCACAAATTCTTGCTATCCAAAATACAGCTAATTTCTTACCTAATTTAAATAAAAAATGATTTAGCAAAAATCCTAAAAAACATCCTATGATGATAGCTAAAGAAAAATGCATATAATTTTGCAAAAAAACAAAACTTCCAAAAGCTAAAACCAAAGAAAATAGTAAAGAAAATAACACATAAAAAAAAGGATAATAACCTGTGATAAGTTGATAAATCGACTCTTTGCCAAATTTGATAAAAAGTCCTGTGATAGTATAAATTCTAAAAAAACTATAACAATCTGCTAAGGCATCTTTATAATTTTCTGACCAATTTTTCTTAACAATATCATTCCATGTTAAAAAATGATATTTAGTTTGCACTCCCTCGCAAGAAATTTTAAAAAAAGGAAATTGCTCATTTTTTTCAATTTTACTTAAATCAGTCTTAATGTTAAAAGCATGAGAATAATCTTTTAGGTTTTTTTTAAATAAATCATAATAAAATCTATAACTTTTAGGATCATATCCTGCTATATAAAATACTTCCCTATCCATACAATATTTCTTTTTACTTTTAATTATAACAACTTTGCTTTAAAAGCTCTCTTAATCAAAGCTTTTTAGTCTTATTTGTCTAAAAAGAAATTTTTATAAAAATTGCCGTTGAATTGATTAGTTTGTAAAAGATATTTCTTAAAATTACACACCAAAACAGGATTGGGTTTATAAGCATGAGCTTCACGCCAAAAAAATTGAAGTTTTTTTGGATAAGATAAGCCTTCAAAATCATAAAAAGCATTGCCACAAACCTTAGTCGGACAGCCTTCTAAAATAGCACTAAGACCTACTGTTGAATTTATAGTAATACAACCTAAAGCCTTTCTTAAAAGAACTGGCAAGTGGGTATCATGAACATATAAAACCCTTCCTTCTACATGATATTTTTGACTTAAATCATTTATGAGTTTAGAATAATTCTTATAACCCCTATCCATAGGATGGTGTTTAAAAACTAGATAAGATTTAGCTCTTGCATGGTTTGCAAAAGAAAGTATGGTTTCTTCTATAAAGTGCTCTATGCTTTTTTTGTAATGATATTTAATTTGCGTATCGCTATAAACTTGTAAAATCGCCAAAAAGTACTTTTTTTCTAAATTATAAATCTTTTCATTTAGTTTTTTTTCTGTAATCTTATAAAGATATTTTCTATATAAAGATCTAAACCAAAATAAAAATTCAAAAGGATATAAAGTGCGATGATGAAGTTTGTTGTTAAAAAATGGAGCCAAAATAAAAGCAAACAACCAATACAAAAAAGCATCAAAAGCCATAAATTTAAATCCACCTGGAATTTCTTTTATGCTTTCTTGGGTAAAAATATTTTGAGAAAGATAAAAATTTTTATCACGCGGTAAAGAAGAATTTGCATTCACCCCATCTTTTTCCAAAGTAATACAATAAGGTCTTAAATATCCTTCTTCAAAAATCCATATTTCAATTCCTAATTCTTTAGCCACTTTAATAGCCTTAGCATGTATAATACGACAATCATTATACATTAAAATAGCATCGATTTTTTTGCTTTGAAAAAAATCTCTATAGAAATTTTCAAGATCTTTTTCATCACATTTACACCTTGTTCCACTAGGATAGAAAAAAAAATCTCCACCGTTAAAATTGAGTTTAAAAACTTTGGTTTGGTTTTTTTTCATTTTCATTGCAAGATGATGAAAAAAATTTCCCACAGGCCCTTGCAAGAGTAAAACATTTTTACCGCTAAATTCTTTTTTAATTTTAGTGCTAAATCTCATTTCTTTGCTAAAAATTCATAAAATCTTCTTATTTTTCTAAGCATAAAAGTTTTAAAATCTATTGCCAATTTTATATGTTTTTTTGAAAAATAAGCTTTTTGTAAATTTAGCATTATATCTAAACAAACTTCAATTTCACATAAAGTTTTTGTTTTAGGATTTATATATCTTGGATATGCTATCAAAGCACCTGCTACAAGCTCTTCTAGGCTTAGTTTTCTTGTTCTTCTTTCGCATTTATATTTATCTTTTGTTAAACCCCAGCCCGCATAAAAAGGCATGCCGTAAGTAAAAACTTTTTTAGCTCTTAAAAGAGCATCAAAACCACTTGTAGAAGTAATAGTGTGAATTTCATCAGCAATTTTTATAGCACTATCAATACTGCAATCTTTTACAATCTCATCACAAAATTCCAAGATGCGTGTTTCATCTTTTAAACCCACACGGTTGCCACTTAACACATCAGGATGAGGCTTAAAGATGATATAAGCATCTTGATTTTTAGCACGCACCTCCTTAAGCAAATCAAGAGTAGATAAGCCAAAACCTCCTAAAATCATTGAAGCATCATCTTCAACTTGAGCAGGGATTAAAATAATCTTTTGTCCTATTTTGGCATTAATCTTTAAATTTTCATGCTTTAAGCCATTATATTTTGAAAAGCGGTTCTCAAGTAAGATTTTTATAATATTTTTTGCCCTATTTAGTATATTTTCATCAAAAATTTCATTTTGCAAAAGCTCTTCTAATTTACTTGCTTTATTTGGATCTATGTAAAGTCCTTTATCATCAACGATTAAAGAAAAAGGGCGCGTAAGATCAGAACCTAAAGAAATTGAGCGAATAAATCCATCTTCAACTAAAGAAATTTTAGGAGTAAAATTAGTTAAATTTTGCTCTTTTGCCTTTGTTAAAAGCAAATTTTTAAGAGTATTTTCATCGTATTTTTTACCCCAAATGAAAAATTTATCATTTTCTTTAAGTTTATATCTAGCTAAAGATTTTAAAGAATTTAAAAAAATAATTTCATTATCTTTAGCATTAAAAAAAGGCTTGATAAAATGCCTTTTCCATAAGGTAAAGCCTAGCATAAAAAGTCTATTAGAATTTGCCTTTTCTATATCTTTATATTTTGCTAAAGTTTGAATAGCATCAAAAATATTACTTTTTTGATTTAAATAAGGATTAAAATACTCGCTATAAAGTATATAAGCGGCATAGAAAACTTCTTCTAAACTTCTTTTTTGTATCCTTCTTTTACACTCTAATTTATCTTTTGTTAGACCCCAACCTGCATAAAATGGCATGCCATAACAAATACACTCACATTCTTGCATCAAAGCTTCAAAACCCATACCAGAAGTTTTGGTATAAACCTTATCAAAAAACTCAAGCAAGACTATGGGATTAAAATTGTCAGTGATTAAAATACATTCTTTAGGTAAGGAATTTATATCTAAATCACTTTGTTTTTTACCGCTTAAAACATCAGGATGGATTTTTATATAAATTTTAGAATCAGGATTTTCTTTTATGGCATCTTTTATCATATCAAGGGTTTTAAAATCTTTAGCAAGCCCAAATTCAAGCGAGGCATCATTGGCTATTTGGGTGATGATTAAAACCCTTTTTTCATCTTTTTGAAAATAATCATCTGGAATATCAAGATTGTTATTATACTTGCTAATTTTATATTTTTTGATAAGCTCTATAGCTTTTTTAGCTTGTTTGATTTCTTCATCTTTAAATTCATAAGCATTTAAAAGATTTTCAAGCTTTGAAGTCATTGTTGCATCATAATAAATACCTATATCATCTTTAACCATAGAAAAACTTGGGCTATTTTCAACCCCTAAGTTTAATGAGCGGATAAATCCATCTTCTAAAAGTATGAATTTAGCCTTATGTTTTTTTGCTAAATTCATAGCTTTTAAACCTGATTTTTTGCGTCCCCAGCCAAGAAAAAAGTCATCTTTATTTATTTTTGAATTTTTCTTATACAAAGAAATGGTGTAAAAATTTCTAACATTAGCGATAAGTTTTTTTGATGTTGAGTAATACTTCATAAATATTTCTTTTAAAAATATTTTTAAAAAAATTATAACAAATTTTTTATATCAAAAATTCAATTCTATAATTTTTATCAAAATTCAGAAAAAATATTTATATTTTTATTTTTTTGATATCTCAACCAATAACCCGCCATCATCGAAGAAATTAAAACAGTTAAAATAAGTGTTGTAAAAAAACTTACATTAATAATCTGATAATAATAGGCAACACTCGCTAAAACTATTCCTGGACCACCTCTAGCATTCATAGTAATTGCAAAATTAATTCTTGAAATATTAGAAATTTTAACAAAATTTAATCCTACATAACAACCTAAAAATTTCAATAAACACGCAAGAACTAGGAAGAATATAAACATACTAAAAGAAAATTCATGCATAATATTTAATTGAATACCGATTAAAGCAAAATAAATAGGAATAAAAAATGAAAAAACCATATCTGAAAGACCACCAACTTTTTCTCTTAATTCTTGATGATTATTTAAAATATTTTTTATTAAAAAACCTACAAGAAATGAAGTATACATAGGATTGATATGAATCATATTTAAAAAAGCTATAGATAAAAATAACACAACAAAGCTTAAAGTAAAAAAATCAATTGTATTCATGCGAAAAGAAATTTTTTCAAAGAAATGAGAAATTACCTTCACAGCTATAAATAAAAATAAAGTAAGAAAAGCAGTTTTAAGATTGCTCATTAAAGTTAAATCTTGATTTGTTGCAGCATTAATAGTAATATTTAGTAAAATCCATAAAAACAAATCTTGTATTGTTGAGGTGGTTAAAACTATGCTTGCAAATCTTGTTTTAATCACTCCTATATCAAAAAATATTTTTGATATTACAGGTATGGAAGTTACAGCAATGGCTATCAAAAAAACCAAATCAAAAGATAAATCATTCCCCTTTATTCCAATAAAACTCTCTTTAAAATAATCAATAAAAAAATATCCCACACCAGCAGATAAAAAAGTACCACCTAAAAATAAAGTAGAAATAATCTTAATGTTTTGTTTTTCAAAACTAATTTGTGTATTAAACCCTGCAATAAACATTAAAAATATCAAACCTAATTGATAAAAAATATTTAATATCTTGCCTTGCTCATTAAATCCATTAAAGATATCTGTAAGTAAATCAGGAGCAAAAATATACAAACCACTTACCCCCAAAACAAAACCACCAAAAATTTCACCAATTACTTTTGGGGCTTTAAATAAAGTAAATAATTTTCCAAAAACAAAAGAAGAAAATAATAAAACTCCTAAAGATAAAAATATAATACTAATATTCTCAGGACTTAAAGATTCAAATTTCATATTACCTTCCTAAAGAATGATTTTTTCATTATTGATTTCATCTTGTATTAAATTTAAAATCTTAACACATTCTTCTACATAGTGTCCTACAGCTGTTTCTTCAGAAAGTTGCACACCAAAAACTCCACTTTTTGCGATATTATATAAATCATCAATTTCTGCAATAGTAGGAATAGGCTTTTCTTCCATATTTTTTAAAATTTGCGTAGCTAAAAATACTTTAATTGCATTATGATGTGCCATTTCTACAATATAATTTTGAAAACGTGGAATTTTTTCTATGCCGATTTCTGTAGATAAATCTCCTCTATCGATCAAAATATATTCTACTTCCTGCAAAATACTGTATAAATTATTTACTGCTTCCAAAGTTTCAATTTTAGAAATAATCTTAGTATTTGAATGAAGCACTTGTTTTATTTCTTGTATATCATTTGCTTTTCTTACAAAAGAAGCTCCTACATAGGTTATATTAAACTCATTGCAAAGCTTTATAAGTTCCTTGTCTTTTTCAAACAAAAAAGGAATATTATTATGTAAGTTTCTTACATGCATACCCTTATTATTTAAAAGCAAACCAGTACTTTTAGATGTAAATATAATTTCTTTATTATTAACTTCTTTTACGATAAATAAAAATACACTGTCATTTGCATAAACTTCCATGCCTGGTTTAACAAGCTTATAAAAATCTTTATAGTTAAACTGATCAATTCTTAAAGAAAAATCTTTATCTTTTTCTACTTGAATAGCCTCGCTAATCCCTGAAGTTCTAATTTTATTTCCTGGTAAATCAATCAAAATATCAATATCAGCTTTTTGTTTTCTTAAATTAATAATAGTATTTTTAATACTCTCTATATCTCCATGAGCTCCATTGATTCTATAAATAAATTTATCTTGATGAATTTGATTAAGATTTATCTTTCCACCTAAACTAGGACCTATTGTTAAAATAAGTTTTTTCATTGTCAATCCTTTAATCAATAAAAATATTTTCTCTACCTAAAGCAAGTATACTAGCAGAAATTTCTGAACGCATCATAAGTTCACTAGGAATTTTACCTTCGCTTAAATCCTTTCTGATTTGTGTACCGCTAATTGCGATTCTATATTCTTTATAATGTGCACAATTTTTTTCACTCACAATCTTTTGGCATTTAGAACAATAATAAGGTTCTTTTAAAAGTAAAAAATCTATACCTAAATCATAACGTGCTGATAGATCTTTAGCCAACTTTTGTGCCTCGTAAATTCCGTAATAACCCCCCACTCCTGCATGATCTCTGCCAATGATAAAATGAGTACAACCCATATTTCTTCTAAGTAGAGCGTGAAAAATAGCTTCTTTAGGACCTGCATAACGCATAGCAGTTTGTAAACCTTGAATATAAACTCTATCTTTAGGATAAAACTCATCAAACATAGTTTTATAAGCATTCATTACTGCTGCTTCGGTAAAATCCCCTTGTTTTTTCCAGCCTGTTAGAGGATTAATAAACAAAGCATCACAAATTTCAAGTGCAATTCTTTGTAAATGTTCATGAGCTCTGTGGATAGGATTTCTTGTTTGAAAACCCACTATAGTCTTAATATTAGCATTAAAAACATCTTTTAAGATATTTTTATATAAAGAATCTTTATAAAATTCTTCTTTTAGTTCTATCTTGCCGCCAACACGCAAAGAAGAGCGTTTTTTTTCTTTAATAATACCAGGATGTTTTTCATCTTTGGTTTGAAAAATTTCATAAAGATCCTGATCTTGAACACAAAATTTATCTTCGATTTGAATATTTCCTATAAATTTGTCTTGATAATATAAATCTTGCTTTTGTCCTACATAAATATCTTTAAAATCATCCACTTCTAAAGTAATAGGCAAGGTCCATATTTCACCATTTAAAAGTTGCATTTCATAAATTACTTTTTTATATTCTTCATAATTCATAAAACCTTCTAAAGGATAGAACACACTGCTAGCAAAATATTTTAAATCTAGGAAATTTTCATAAGTAACTTGTAACATTTATTCGCACTTTGAATTATCTAAATTTTGAGAAAGTGCTGTTAAAATAAGGCAAACCTTATCATCAAGCGCTGTCATTTGGGTATTATCAATAACTAAATCAGCTTTTGGTTCATCATACGGAATGTCTACACCCACGACATTTGAAATTTCACCCTTTAAAGCTTGGGTATATAAATTCTTTTTATCGCGTCTTTTCAACTCTTCAAATTCACATTTTATATAAATTTCAAAATAATTTTTTAAATATTTGCGGTTATACTCATAAATTTCATTCCACATAGAAATCGCACTTACAATAACTATCATTCCCTGATTGCTTAAAAAACGAGCAAAATCGGATCGTTTAAAGGATACATCCATACGACCTTTTTTATCATAGGAAAAATATCCCAAAAGCTCTCTTAACTCATCTCCATCAAGATAGATAACATTGTCATATTTCTCTTTTAATTTTCTATACAATGCTTGCGCTATATAACTTTTACCACTTCCTGCCAAACCTGTAAGCCAAATAGTTAAATTATGTTTCATTACACATCTGCTCAAATTTTTGATAATATTTCCATTGTTTTAAATACTTTGGATAATTTATTTTTATAAAATTTAATTCTTCATCTAAAATATCTTTTAATTTTAATCGCAAATCTTTTCTCATTTGCAAATATTGCAAAATTTCTTCTTCTGTAATAAGATTGTTTTTAATCTTTATCTCATTCTCTTCAAACGCATCCATATAACCATTTAAATATTTTTTGCTATCTATAAAACATTTTTGATTATTCTTTAAAATATTATATTCTTTTTGTTTTATTAACAAAATAATATTATCAAACATTAACTTTCTTTCTTTAAAAATTTCAGAAGTAATGTCAATATAGTCTTCATTTGTCATCTTAGGCTCTAAAGAATTGAAATACATAAGATTTTTTGTAGTAATTACTATATTAATACAAATTTCACCTATAACAATAGAATATACAACTGGAAGCACAACCAAATCACCTTGATGGCGATTAATTCTTTTAGAAAAAAAAGAATAATCGCATTTTACATTAAAAAATTTATCAGCTATAAAATCAAATGTTTTTCGAGCATTTAAACCAGAGATTTCATTAAGTTCAAAACACAATACATCTTTTTTTAAAATTTTAATTCTTTGATATGATTTAAAGTAAAGTTCATAATTATCTAAAACTTTTATCAAGCTACTCAATTCAGGTTTACTTGAATTAGAATACCAGTAAAGTATTTCTGGAAAAAGCTCTTTAAAATTTGAATTTAAAGTTATCTGTTTCATCATTGGTTTTATTTTGCTATTTTGGTCACCTATATGATTTATTGCATGCCTGATAATTGATATTGGATCTCTACATATATATAATAAAGGAACATTGCTAGTAAATAAATAATAAATTTTATCATTATTTTCAAACACTCTTGGAGCTATTGCTACATGTGTTTTTTTGCTTAATATATACGTATAATTATCGATATAAACTTTTTTTTCATCTTCCCAACCATTTGCATTAATAGTTGAAATATCTGAATAATTAAAAAATGTATAAATAGCCATTGTTCCACTGCATGCAGCCCATAACCATATTAATTTATAATTTTCAGGCAATGGTAAATTCATTTTCCAAGCTAATTCGCCTGAAATATTATGATAATTTATTTTTTCTGCTTGATCATTAAGTTTTTTAGGGTCAAGTAAAGAAGGATAAGGATGATTTACATCTTGAAATCTTTGCTTAAAATCACTTGACAATAACCATTCTTGTATCATTTCCAAATGATTTAGCGTATAATTAAAATTTTGAAAAATAACTTTTAATGCTGGTATATAATTTTTATGCAAGTCTAAAATAATTTTCAAATTATCCAAATTACACATGAATAAATTTTTATTTTCAGCAAGTATAATATAAATATTTTCTTCAAACTTTTTAGAAAGATCTAAAATTTCTTTTATTATTTTATAATCTTTTTTGGTTTGTTCTATATTTTTAAAAAGAAAAAAATACCCATCTTTAAACTTATTCACATCAGCTTTGATTAAAACTTCACCTAGCATATAGGACAAATGAAATTTATATCTTAAAGCTTGTTCATAATCACTACATGCTTCTAAACTTGGATATTTGAGTTGAGGAAAAACTTGTATGGTTTGTTGATAAATTTTTTGTTCTTTTTTGTGTTGTCTTTTTATTTGATAAAGTTTTTTAAATAATGCTATATACCCCCCCCCATTGTTTGTAAAGTCAATCATAGCTTGACCTAATTTATAAGCTAAATGATTTTTTACTCTTTCTATAGCTGAGTTTGGGTTATACATAGGGTTTTCCTTTAAAAATGGCTTTGGTTGGTTATAAAATTATAATAATCCTCAGGCACGCCAATATCTATAAAATAATCATCAAAAATACAAGCTCTAGCCTTTAGTTTTTTATAATTTTCTTGCAAAAATTCTTCAAAAGAAAATTTTTTCTCTAAATCAAATTCATTAAAAATATCTTTAGTTAAAAGATAAATTCCACCATTGATTAAACCCTGTGTTTTAAATATTTTTTCCTCAAAGGAAATCACAAATCCCTGCTTATCAACATTTACTGTACCATATCTATCAAAATCATTCATTTGCTTTAAAGCAAGGTAAATTTTACCTCCATTTAACTTTAATTTGTTTAAATCTATGTCAAAAAAAGTATCGCCATTTAAAACACAAGCTTCATTTTTTATAAATTTTAAAGCTTCTTTTATAGCTCCACCTGTTCCTAAAGGCTCTTTTTCTATACTATATTTTATTTTTATGCCTAAAAACTCATCTTTAAAATACTCTTTTATCACTTCATATTTGTATGATACCGCTAAAATTACTTCTTTTATACCTTGCCTTTTAAGATACTCAAAAATAAATTCTAAAAAAGGTTTATTATTTATCGGTGCCATAGGCTTTGGAATGTCTTTTATAACGCTTTTAAGCCTTGTTCCTAAGCCGCCACAAAGTATTATTGCTTGCAAGAAAAACCTTTACCGAAAAGCTCTTCTTCGACAATAGCACAAATAATATGCCCTATCAAAATATGTGCTTCTTGAATTCTTGGTGTGCAAGTTGAAGGTACTTTTATACAATAATCACAAAGTTCATTCATAGCCCCACCATTAGCTCCGCTTAAGCCTATACTTATGATTTCTTTTTGCTTACAAAGTTCTAGAGCCTTTAGGATATTTTTACTATTTCCGCTTGTAGAAATTCCTATAAAAACATCTCCCTTAACACCTTGAGCTTGCACTTGTCTAGCAAACAAATTTTCATAACCATAATCATTGCCAATAGCTGTTAAAATACTTGTATCTGTAGTAAGTGCAATACTTGCGATCCCTGGTCTATCAAAATAAAATCTACTTACAAATTCCCCTGCGATGTGCTGTGCATCTGCTGCACTACCACCGTTTCCTGCAAGCAAGGTTTTATTGCCATTTTTGTAAGCTTTTATGACTTCTAATGAAGCATTTTTAATAAGAGTTATCAAATTCTCATCTTTTAAAATTTGCTCTTTTACTAAAATAGAATCTGTAAAATGTCCTTTTATATAGGAATTTAAATTCTCCATGATTTAACCCCCTCTTTTGTAAATGAAAAATCTTGCACCCAGCCTTGTTCTTTGTTTAAAGCTTTAATTAAATTGTATTTTTTAGTAGGATCCACAAAGAAAAACATAAATCCACCAGCTCCTGCTCCACTGGTTTTACCACTGTAAGCTCCATTATCTATAGCAAGTTTATAAATTCTTTCAAGCTCATCGTTGCTAACGATTTCTGAAATGATTTTTTTTGACTGCCAAGACTTACCTAAAATTTGCGCCAAAGTATCAAAATCAGCCTTAAATAAAGCTTCTTTCATCTTTATAGCATCTTGCTTTATGGCATGCATGGCCTCAAGGGATTTTTCATCTCCAAGTTTTCCTTTTTTATGCTCTTCTATATCTTTTGCTTCTCTTGTGATATTTGTAAAATAAAGCACAGTTCTAGCTTCAAGCTCACTAGCTATCCAGTTTTTGATACGCAAAGGATTAACAATTACTCTTTTATTATCATAAAATTCCATAAAATTAAAGCCACCAAAAGTTGCGGCGTATTGATCTTGTGCTCCGCCTACTATGCCTAAATCTTCTCTTTCTATCTCATAAGCAAGCTTAGCGATTTCATATTCCCCTAAAGGTAAATTAAGCCATTCTGCAAAAGCTTTTATAACCCCTACAACCAAAGTCGAGCTTCCACCCAAGCCACTACCACTTGGTACATCTGAGTATGTATGCAAAGAAAAACTCAAAGGTTTTTTTGTAAAATCTTTTACAATGCGATTATAAATACTTTTAAAAATATCTAATTTTCCATCATTTTCTAAACGCTCTTTGCTTTCGTACTCACAGTAAGAATTTGTATCAGGAGAATCAAAAATGATTTTTCCATCTTCTCTTTCGATCAAAGTACAATGTATGTATAAAGATATAGTCACATTTAAAACATAACCTGTGTATTTATCACAATATAAATTTATATCAGTTCCCCCACCTGCTAGACCGAGACGAAGAGGAGTTTGTGTGCGTATGGTTTTCATCTATTTAAAGGAATCCTTCCTTTTTTTATCTCATCTCTCCAATGATTTAATAGATCCTCAAACATTTGTCTAGCTGGAATTTCTGGCTTCCAGTCAATAAAACTTTTGATTTTTGTATTATCAAACATTTGATAATCCGCATCAATTGGGCGTAATCTTTCTTCATCTTGTTCTACTTTAATATCTTTTCTTGTAGAAAAAGATAAAAGTATATCTATAACTTCAGGGAGCTTAAAAGCCTCTTCTCCTGCTATATTAAAAGCTTCCCCGCAAGGAATATTATCTTTTTCACTTTCAAGAGAAAGTAGATAATAAGCCCTTATAGCATCGCGACAATCTTGAAAAGTTCTTACACTTGAAAGATTTCCAACCTTGATAACAGGCTCTTGATAACCCGCTTCAATGAGTGCAATTTGCTTTGCCACCGTGCTTTCAAAAAACACATCACTTCTTCTTGGGCCACTATGTGTTCCCATTCTTGTAACAAAGGTGCGAATTCCATAAGCTTCACCATAAAATCTTCCTAAATAATCAGTGCCGATTTTACTTATACTATAAGGACTTGCTCCATGAAAAGCAGTTTCTTCATTAAGCTTAATACCTGCTTTTGCCTTACCATAAACTTCACTTGAAGAGCAAACATGCACTACAGGGTCATATCCATCTTTTGCCTTTAAAATTCTAATGTTTTCCAAAATATTTGCTGTGCCTATGATATTTGTTTGTAATGTTTCTATAGGTATATCAAAAGAAGTTTTTGGGTAAGACTGCGCGGCCAAATGAAAGATCACATCCGGTCTTTGACTCTCAAAAAGTTTTTGAAGACTAGAGTAATCATTTAAATCTGCATAAAAAATACTGATTCTATCTTTTTTGTTAATCCTATCGCTTAAATGATAGATATTGTCCATAGGTTCTTGCCAACGCATCATACCTATAACATCATAGTCTGTGTTTTCTAGCAAGAAATCTGCCATTTGCGAGCCAACTTGCCCTGTAAATCCTGTAATTAACGCTGTTTTTTTCATAATTTTTCCTATTGTCTTATATTTTGCTCTTTTAAATACCATTTGTACATCATCTTAATGCCATCTTCAAGCTTAATTTTTGCCTTCCAGCCTAGAGAATTAATCCTCTTACAACTTCCTAATTTTTTCATTGTTCCATCTGGTTTATTGATATTAAAAACTAAATTACCACGATATTCGACAATGCGTTTCACAAGTTCTGCTAAATCTTTAATACTTATATCTTTACCTGAACCTATATTTATATGTGTATTTCTAATTTCAACTTCATTATTTTCATATAAATCATTGAAATTTACTTTTTCCATGACATACACACAAGCATCAGCCATATCATCAGCATGTAAAAATTCTCTCATAGCCTTCCCACTACCCCAAATTTCAACTGAATTTTCTGTAACACCAAATCTATTTAAGTAATTTTTAACTTCATTTTCATCATTGAAATTTAATAAATATTGCACTTTAGCAACGCCTTCTTCTTGCAATACTTTAGCTAAGTGCATTTTTCTTATAAAGGCTGGTAAAACATGCGATGTTTCTAAATTAAAATTATCATTTGCTCCATATAAACTACAAGGCATAACTGAAATAAAATTAGTCTTATACTGTAAATTATAACTTTCGCACATTTTAAGACCTGCTATTTTAGCTATGGCATAAGGTTCATTTGTGTATTCTAATTTACTTGTTAAAAGATATTCTTCTTTTATGGGTTGTGGACATTCTCTAGGATAAATACAAGCAGTCCCTAAAAATAATAACTTTTTAACTCCATTTAAATAAGATTGATGAATAACATTGTTTTGTATCATTAAATTTTGGTAAATAAAATCCGCTCTATAGGTATTATTTGCTCCAATTCCACCAACTTTTGCTGCGGATAAAAAAACATATTCTGGCTTTTCTTTTACAAAAAAATCAGTCACAGCTTTTTGATTTGTCAAATCAAGCTGTGAATGAGTTCTAAAAATTAAATTACTATAACCTTTATTTTGTAATTTTTTAACAATTGCCGAACCTGTTAAACCTCTATGTCCTGCTATATAAATTTTAGAATCTTTATTCATTATTTATCCTTATTCATTGCAAGAATATCACGCTCTGAAAGAATAGGAGAATTTGTTGGCCAATCTATAGCGATTCTTTCATCATTCCAAGCATAAGTAAATTGATCAGGAGCATCTAAATATTCGCCCTCATAAGCAAGCTTATAGTAATACACGGCTTCTTTTGAACTTACATAATGAGAATTTCCCATATTTGGTGGTAATAAAATAAGTTGTTGATTTCTAGGGCTTATAATAAATTTTTCCCATTTTAGATAAGTTGGCGAATCTTTCCTACAATCTACCACTACTTGATGCACTTCTCCATAGACACAAGTTACAAGCTTATAAGTTTTTACATCACCATGAATTCCACGTAAAACATTAAAATGAGAATTTATAAATTTATCATGCTTAAACTTAATTCCATTTGGCACTAAATTACTCAAATATTCATCTGTAAATGCTGTCCATATATCACCCCTTAAATCACTAAATTTATTCGGAGTTATTATATATACTCCGTTCAAAATTTTAGATTCTTTTATATTAAATTTTATTGCCATTATTTAACCTTCTAATACTTTTCCATTCTTTATAAATATTAATAAATCTAATTGCAAACAAAAAAGGATTTTTAACAAATATTTTTCCAATTTTGTAAGATAAATAGTTTTGTATTCTCAC